>CAYRKS010000180.1:0-4268 GCA_964424855.1 uncultured Lachnospiraceae bacterium | reverse complement strand
ACGATATACCGATCCTGCTCTCAGTCATTCCAAGCTTCCTTTCGCGTTTGTATGCGGTTTCCCTGCTGATCGTTTGCCGGGCGATTCTGATTTTTTCGCGGACGATTTCCGCGGCGTTTTGAATTCTGCGGACGCTTTGCCGATCTGTCCGATCCGCTTTTTTCAGCAGCGGGATTTTTATCCCGTTCGGGCTTTTGCTCGGTTTTTTCCGACTTTTGCTCAGGCTCTGCCTTCGGGAGCGATACACTTTCGTGCATCGGCTCGATATGCTCGGTCGGTGAAGCTTCCTGCTTTGCGATCTGCGAGCTTTCGGTGTGCTGAGATTTATCCGCAGAATTGTTCGGACGCTTTTTACGGCGAGGTCTGCGTTTTTTCGTGTTATTCTGCTCGTGAGCGTCACTGCTTGTCTGCACCTTGGGCTCGAGCTTCTGAGTTTCGGAAAGTGCGGTTATCTCCGACTCGAGCTTGATCGGGGTCTCCGAATTTTCAAGCTGCAAATCGGAATTTTGCAGGGGCTTTTGCTGCGGCTTTGACCTTGGCTTGCGCCTTTGCTTCGGTTTCTGCTCGAGAGGCTTTTGAGTAGGCTCGAGCTTTTGCTCCTTTCCGCGCTTTTTCGGATCATCCTTAAGCGCGAAAGCAAGCTCCGAAAAGCTCCAGGGCAGCTCTATATCTCCGTACTGCTCACCGCCGAGCTTGACAAGCTTGTAATTCAGTCTCATCCGATCGACTCCCTCGATAAGACAGCGGCGAAGCTTTTTCTGTCTGACCTCGCCCGTCCGCGCGATTATGTCCTCGACTCCTCCGCAGCGGTTTATCAATCGTGCCGCCGTTATGTTTCCGACTCCGCGAACACCCGGGATGTTGTCGGATTTGTCACCGGTCAGAGCCTTGTAATCGGCAAAGCGGCGGGGCGATATGTGAAATTCCTCGCGGAAGTTCGACTCGCCGTAATAAGTCCCCTGCTTTCCGCTGTAGCTCATTATCTTCACTCGCGGACCTATCAGCTGATAAAAATCGTGGTCGTGCGAGCATACGACTATTTCGGCAGCCGATTTGAAGCTTTCACAGCAGAGTGCGATGAGATCATCCGCCTCTACCGTGGTGGTTTCGATGTATTTTATGCCCATTTTGTCAAGCGCGGCAAGTGCATCGGGCAGCTTGAGATAGGGGTTTTCCTCATCGGGAAGCAGATCATAGTCGGGACGGTTCGCCTTGTACGCCGGAAAAAGCGCGCGACGCGGATTTTCATGCTCGCCGTCGAAGATCACGACAACATGAGTCGGGGCTGCAATACGTATTATACGCTTTATCGCTCCCGCAAAGCTCTCGCCGAACTGAGCCGATCTTCCACCACGCTTTTTCTGCTTTGCGCGGATACCGAAAAATATCTGAAAATGCAGATTGTGTCCGTCGATTATAAGCAGTCTGTTCATATCTTCTCACTTATGGTCAGCCGATCGAGCGAACCCTCACCGCCGATCGTGAGATTATTTCCGTTCGGTACCACATTGAATGCGGCGTAGGCACGTCCGGCACCGTCGAATATCTCTATGCCGAGCTTATCAACGATGATATCGAGCGCGGTCTTTCCGTTCGAGAGTGTGATCGGGAAGCCGTACTCACCGAATCTGAGAAGTCCCGAGGGATCGAGCTTAAATTCGGCATTGCAGATATTTATCGATATCGTCTCCTCAAGCTTCGAAAGCTCAAGATAAATACGGCTCGGAACGGAAATCTCGCGCGATATGCCGTGAGACGGCAGGTCTACAAGCTCTCCAACACGGTCAAATGCGGAATTGAGCTCGGCGACCGGTGCAAGGTGCAGCTTTCCGCCTCGAAGCGTTACCTCGGTCGGTATACCCATCGAGCAGTTGAAGTTTTTCGAGCTTTTCGGATATATGCGGTTCCATGCGATCCTTATCCTGCGGAGATCATCTCCGAGGTTAAAGCTCTGTGCCGCATACGGAGCATAGAAGCCGAAGCGTGTTACCGCCTTTTCGGGATCACCAAAGCCGGTGAATCCCTTTTCGATATCGAAATCGCCGATCAGTGCGCAGTCGTGTGCGCCTGTGAATACCCACTTCATATCGCCGTTTTCATCGATGAGCGGATAAAAATCGGGGCATTCGTTGTCGCCGGGAAGATATACCTTCTGAAGCTCCTTCCACTCGGAAAGGTTTGTCGAGGTAAGTATAACATATTCGCAGCCATCGAGATACAGTGCCATAACATATGCACCCGACTTCGGATCGCGAATGACCTTCGGGTCACGGTTGCCGCCGCGGATGTTATCGATCACGGGATTCTTATCCCACTTTTTGAAGGTCTCGCCGCCGTCGGTAGAATAAGCTATGCACTGCACCGCCTTCTTGCCGGTGGATATCTCACGCCCCGAACCGTTTGCGGTGTAGAAAAGGAGGAGCGGATCATGCTCATTTTCCTTGAGTCCGAGTAGGTTGTCGGTATCTACTATGGCACTGCCCGAGAACATATCGCCCATCTCATCGGGATAGAGCACATCGCCCTTGTCCTCCCAGTGGATTAGATCGGTTCCGACCGCGTGACCCCAGTGCATATTTCCCCACTCGAGACCGACCGGATTGTGCTGATAGAAAAGATGGTACTTTCCCTCATAGAAGCAGAGTCCGTTAGGATCGTTCAGCCAGCCGCGCGGTGCCGAAAAGTGCAGGAGCGGTCTCTCCTCATCGAAGCTCGGCTCGAGAGCCTTTTCGGAAAAGCCGAAGGACTTTTCGAATTTGTTTGTTACCTCAACATCGAGTCCCATAAAGGGCTTGAGATCATAGTAGAAAACACTGTCGGGATTTTCGAACGAGAGCCTGACATCGAGATCGAGCAGTAATTTTCCTTCCATTATTATATATACCTTCGACAGCTCTGCTGTTTTGCAGGTCGGTACGACGAGGTACCTGTTTTTTTCGGTAATCTTCATTTATTGATTCCTTTCATTGCTTGGAAATATATACTCATATAATTGTTTCTCGGCAAAGAGCCGCGCATAACGCATCCTTACTTTTATGTCCCTTTGATTTTTCCAGAAATTCATAAATGACTTTTCAAGAGATCTGTGGTATAATAATAAGGAAAGGAGTTGATCATCATAAATAAGCTTAAATCAAATGGGAACATACTTCGCTTCGGTCTTCCGTTCATCGCGGTTGCGCTGATGTTCCTCACAATTTCGATATCCGAAATGTCGCCGTATGAGCTTGCCATCTCACATGAGTACATAGCGTCACAGCTTGAGCATATTCTGACCGGACTCACACTGCTGATCGGCGGTGAGCTTTTATTTGATATCGCACTTAGAGAAGCTCATTCGCGCGGCTCGGACTGAAGCTCGGCGAGTATCTGCGGAAGCCTTATCTCTATCTCATCGGTTCGGAGCTTGTCTGCTGCATATTGCTTTCTGAGCAGCTCCGCAGGGATGAAATCATCATATTTTTCAAAGACCGGCAGCTCGGTCGGGCTGACCAGCTTTGACTTATCGATCCCTTCGGTTCGCATTATATCGCAAAGTCCTTCGATAAGCTCTCTACCGTCTCCGTTTTCCATCTTGAACATCATGTAGCAGCTTCCCTCAAATTCAAGGTTGGTTATCTTAAAGCGCGCAGAGTTCGCGACGATGAATTTTCTGAGCGTCCTGAACGAGCGAGTTCCGAGCCACGGAAAAAGGCACCATGTATATCCGCCGAGCGGAAGGATAGAGCGTTTTGTCAGTCCGGTGTTCTTGGCAAGTGCGCGAACTACCTCGAGACGATGACGCGCGTTCGGCTTGAGATAGGGATATACCGTGTCCTCCTCGAGGATTCGCTTCATGCGCTCGAGTATTTTTGTGTGTATCTCGCCGTAATCTCCCGGCCACGAGACCTCCATCTTTCCCTTCACCGATTTTACATAGATCAGCTTTCGCGCAATGTCCAGCTCAGTGACCTCCCAAACTCTTCCCGCAAGTGCAAAGCGATCCCCTACCGGCGGAGGTGTGGTTATCGTTCCGATCTCGTCCGATTCACAGCGCACGGTGTAATCCTCACTGTCCTTGAAAACCGCGTAGAACTTGAAGCTGTTTATCAGCCGTTCGCCCTTCATGCCGATTATCATTCCCTTTTCCTCGGTCATCTCGATAAAATCGTTTTGGAGCATCCCGACGAGCAGAGTCTTGTAATCCTCCTTGCTTATCGACCTGAAGGGCGGCAGAGACATCACTCGCTCGGCAAGCCGCTTAGGTGAAAGCTCACCCGAGGTCGCAA
>CAYRKS010000179.1:0-4302 GCA_964424855.1 uncultured Lachnospiraceae bacterium | reverse complement strand
ATAATCCTCCCCGAGGAGATATATTTCATCACCTCGCAGGAGCTGGAGGATCTCTATCCCGACCTCACGCCGAAGGAGCGCGAGTACAAGATCGCCAAGGCGAAGGGCGCGGTATTCGTTATGCAGATCGGTGGCGTTCTCCGTTCGGGCGAGATACACGACGGACGCGCACCCGACTATGACGACTGGAGCCTCAACGGCGATATCATCGTCTATTATCCGGTGCTCGACATCGCGATGGAGCTTTCGAGCATGGGTATCCGCGTTGACGAGGCGGCACTGCTCAAGCAGCTCGAGATCAGAGGCTGCCCGGAGCGCGCCGAGCTGCCCTTCCAGAAGGCACTGCTCGAGGGAAAGCTGCCCTACACGATCGGCGGCGGCATCGGTCAGTCGCGTATCTGTATGTTCTTCCTGCGCAAGGCACACGTCGGCGAGGTGCAGTCCTCCGCGTGGTCGCGTGATGATTTCGCGCTTTGCATATACCATGGCGTGCATTTGTTATAATTGCTCAGCTGTCGTCGGTGATACCTTCGAAGGGTATCCCCCTTTTTTGTTTGTTCGCACCTTCCACCATGCGCCCTTTCGAGCGGTATGCGATTTTTTTTCTACCTAATTATTATATATTTAAATATCGGGAGCTTTTTTCAAATCGGTTTGCCCTTCGAAGTGACTTATCGCCTCGGAGTGGGTCGCTTGTACGATATGCTTTTTGCAAGAATTTTATTCCGATCCTTCACGATGTCCTTCGAACGGTCTGTATCGCTCGAAATAAAAGCAGCTCCCGCGCGGGAGCTGCTTTGCTGTACAGCCGTATATCGAAGACGGCTCTTTTATCAGAGCATTTCGGTGACGGCGTTTGTGACCTCATCGAAGAGACCCATATCCCACGAGAGGCGACCGAGACCGTACTTGTTTCGGATGTCCTTTGCGGTCATGAAGGCGGAGCGAAGCTCATCGCGGCTTGCGCCGAACTCGGCGGCATTGGTCGGGAGACCGATGCGCTTCATGAGCGATTCGATGTCCTTGGAGGAGGGAAGCTCGGAGATTATTTCGAGAAGCTCGTCCTTGTGCGCGATGATGTGGTCGAGACGCGGCTTGTGAAGCTCGGGATCGTACTTCTTGTCGTTGAGCTCGGTCGCGATCATCGAATCCGCACAGCGTCCGAAGAGCTTGCGCAGAAATTCGAACCAATCCTCGCGGTCAAAGCTCTCGACCTTGGCTATCGCCGCCTCGCGGTCGAGAGAGCCGGACTTGATCAGCTCTGCCAGACGCTCATAGCCGCGAATGACCATGAGAGTTCCGAGTGCGCACTGTACGCCATGCAGATCGGCGAAGGTGCCGAACTCGAGCGAACGCATATCGAGGAAGTGCGAGACGTAATGCTCGGTTCCCGAAGCGGGACGCGAGATACCGGTGTAGTTCATGCCGAGTCCCGAGAGAACGAGTCCGCGCATGACCTTTTCGCAGGCATCCTCATCACCGGCGAGTGCCGCTTCGCCGTTCTTTACGCATTCGTCGAGCGACTGCATAACGAGACCCGAAACAAAGGGGCAGTAATATTCATCGAGAACCAGATGACCGATCTTCCATTCGACGATGCTGACGTATTTTGCGAGCATATCGCCAATGCCGCTTGCGATGAGCTTCTTCGGAGCCTTCGCAAGCACGGTGGTGTCGCCGACAACAACCTCGGGGCATTTCGAGTTGAGAGATACCTTGAGACCGCAGCGTTCCATCGAGGAGGTAGCGGAGGCGAAGCCGTCCATCGAGGGAGCGGTTCCGACGATTATGTCGGGGATACGATAGGCTTCGGCAACGATCTTTCCGGTGTCGTTGATAACGCCGCCGCCGACCGCGATGAGAAGATCACAGGTGTGGTCGATCCACATAAGAGCCTCGCCGACAACGCGCTCATCGGGAGCTGGATGCTTGCGCTCGATGATGTGGAGCGAGAAGGGTATGCCGTTTTCTGCGAGTACGGCTTCGACGCGGCGACCGGCAGCCTCATAGGTCTCGCGGTCGCAGAGGACGAAGGGATGGGTTCCGTACTTCTTTACGAGAGCGGGAAGGTGATCGATGGCATTTCTTTCGATCACGATCTCCTTGAGCGAGGCAAAGTGCTTTTTGCCGCATTCGGGACAGACAAAGCCGTCATTTTCGAGCAGGCTTTCAAGTGTAGTGTTCATTTATGGCTTCCTTTCCGGGTCTGAGCTTCAGATCCGCTTGCTTTGATTAAATTATACCACGGATGAGCGAAAAAGTCAATCGTTTCGCGAAGGTTGAAGAATTTTCGAGCAAAACAACATATACAATGGCGAAATATGCTTAAATGATCATGATATCGTGATCATTTATCAAAGCTGCTCTATTACTCCGGTGATCAGTGCTTCGAATTTTTCGGAGATCGAGGCGGCGACCTCGACGACCTCGTCCTCGGTTATCGCCGCTCCGGTTATGCCCGCCGCCATGTTGGTGACGCAGGAGATGCACAGCACCTTTATCCCGAGCTGAGCTGCGAAGATGTTCTCGGCAGCGGTGGACATTCCGACGAGGTTCGCTCCGAGGAGCTTGAGTGCGCGTATCTCGGCGGGAGTTTCGTACTGCGGACCCGCCATATAGGCGTAAACGCCCTCCTTCAGCTCAAAGCCGCAGTCCTCGGCGACCTTGTGCGCGAGCTTTACGAGTCCCTTGTCGAACACCGACTGCATATCGAAGAAGCGTGCGCCGAATTCCTCGAGGTTGGCTCCGCGAAGAGGAGACATAGGAGCGAGCTTTATCTGATCGACTACGCAGACCAGATCGCCCGGAACGAGTGCGCGTCCGTCATTGTAGCCGATACCGCCCGCCGCGTTGGTGATGATCATTTTTTCGATCCCGAGCAGCTTGAAAACGCCGACCGGATATGCGGTCTGCCACATCTCCCAGCCCTCGTAGTAGTGGAAGCGTCCGTTCATCGCGAGGACCTTCTTGCCGCCGATTTTTCCGAAGACCAGCTCGCCCTTTTGATACGAAACGGTCGAGATCGGGAAATGCGGTATCTCGCGGTAGGGAAGGACGATACGCTCGGTCATCCTGTCGGCAAAATCTCCGAGACCCGAGCCGAGAATTATCGCAAGGTCGGGCGTTTCTCCGATTTTAGCTTTGATGTAATCCGCGCTTTCGCGGTAATCTGCGAACACTGCTTTGCTTTCCATGATTATTTAAGATTCCTTTCGAATGTGTTTTTGGGGGCGAAGCGCACAGGCGGTCGCCCGGGATTTTTCCTACATATTATTATAGCATAATTTGCCGCGCTTGTCTACCGTCTTTTTGAAAATTTCCGAAATGTTTTTCTCCGCTTCAAAAAGGAAACAAATTGTAAAAAAGAGTGATCACCTATTGCAAAATCGCTCTTTGTGTGATATAATATAATTTGATAATTTATACCGAACCGCAGCTGCGCCTTACATTTTTTCGAATAGGAGGTATTTCCATGCTGTCTGCTTTCAGAAATTTTGCGCTGACCTTTCTGATCGCCGCACTGATCTTCGGCTCGATAGCCTATTTCGTCGTCGGATTCGTTCTCGACACGGTTGAGGCGACTATCGATCCCGATGAGCCGACGATAGAAACGATCGATTTTGATATCGAATATGTTGACACGACTCAAAAAACGGATGATTCCGATGAGTCAAAGACCGATCCGCCTCCGGTCGATGAGGAGATAAACGGCGAGACCTTCAACATCCTTCTCATCGGTACCGACTACCAGCCCGAGCTTTTCGACGATTACGACTACGAGGACACCTGGACGGGAAGCGGCTTTCCCGACAAGCGTTCGCGCAAGTGGGGCGCGGACATGATGATCCTGCTCCGCATCGACAAGGAAAACCGCAAGTTCATCTTCTGCGCGATACCGAGAAATACGCGCGTCATGGTCGATGGCATATACACTCAGCTCGGAGATGTCTATTCGGACAAGGGAGCGGAGTTCTTAGCCGGAAAGGTCACGGGTCTCACCGGACTTCAGATAAACTACTACGCCGCCGTAAATATCGGCTCACTCGCCGACTGCATCGATCAGCTCGGCGGAGTTTCCTACTATGTCCCCGAGAATATGAAGTATTCCGACCCCGAGCAGTCGCTTGAGATCGATCTCAAGCAGGGAACTCAGACGATCGACGGCAAAAAGGCTATGCAGCTCCTTCGCTATATCGGCGAGGGCGGCGAATATTCACGCATGAAGACCTCGGTCGATTTTTTGCAGAAGCTGATCGCAAAGTTCACAAATATTACATACCTTTCGAAGGCTCCCGAGCTTTA
>CAYRKS010000178.1:0-4361 GCA_964424855.1 uncultured Lachnospiraceae bacterium | reverse complement strand
GACGATGATCTCGCGTATGTTCGCTCTGCGCGGCGCACAGCTCATCTACGCCTCGCTCTTTGCGATATTCAGCAAAAAGGCTGTGTGCGAGGTGTCCGCGATAGTCGATGACCGTCATCCCTTCGAGCTCGATCAGATATCCGATCAGCGCGAGGAGCTGCTTGCGGGCGCGGCTATGGGCGGAATAGCCATCGGAACTACCGGAACGGGCTTCAATCACCCGCTCGGCTACAATCTGACGCTCTATAAGGGAATTTCGCACGGACGTGCCTGCGGAGTGTTCATGACCGAATATTTCGATCACAACGGTCGCACCGAGGAGGGCAGAGAGCTTATCGAACGCTTCTGCGAGGGTCTTTTGACTCCGCCCGAGGTGGTCGCGAAGAATATTGTCGATTGGTCGAACGTGAAGCTCTCGCTCACCGAAGCCGAGATCGACGAATATGTTGAAAATGTCAAGGGAGCCAAGAACTATTCGAACAGCCCGTATGTAATAAACGAGGCCGAGATGCGCGATATATACACGCGGCTCTTTAATTGATAAAGCTGTTTTATAACTCGAAAATCGAGTGGAAAGGAATAAAAAATGGACTGCATTTTCTGTAAAATAATCGCGGGAGATATCCCCTCGAAGAAGGTTTATGAGGACGATAAGATCCTCGCATTTCACGATGTCAACCCGCAGACCCCGGTTCACATCCTTGTGATCCCGAAGCAGCATATCGCTTCGGTCGATATGGTAACCTCCGAGAACAGCGCGGTCGTTGCGCATATCTTCGAGACCATCCCGAGGATCGCCGCCGAGGCGGGACTTAAGAACGGCTACCGCGTCATAACAAACTGCGGTGACGATGCCTGCCAGAGCGTAAAACATCTGCATTTCCATATAATGGGCGGACGCAAGCTCCCCGAGAACATGGGCTGACCGACCGATTGTCCGCAGCCTTCGGTATATAACGCTCAAAAACGCTCAAAATTTTTCTTTAATACCCGTTTCGAAGCGGCTTTTGTATAAAAATCGTAAATAAATTTGTTTAGTGGTTGACAAGCCTCGGAAAATAGGGTATAATATTATCATAAAGAAATTTATGAAATTAAAGGAGATCAAAAAAATGAAAGTAACACAGGATTCCATAATCGGTGAGGTTCTCGATTTTGATCGCGAGACCGCTAAGTTCTTCCTTGAGATCGGAATGCACTGCCTCGGCTGCCCCTCCGCACGCGGAGAGAGCATAGAGATGGCGTGTGAGGTTCACGGAACCGACGCGGATGCTCTTGTCGAAAAGATCAACGAGTTCCTCGAAGCAAAGGCATAAACCGCATTTCGTCGCGTGCGTGGTGTAATTTCAAAAATCACCGCGCGTGCGGCGTTTTGTTTAACCGATATGACTAATAAATTAAAGCTTAGCGCACGTCTCTCGGCGGCGGCGAAAATGTGCAAGGTCGGCAGCCTTGCCGACATAGGCACTGATCACGCGCTGCTTCCGATAAGCCTTGTGCTTGAGGGTCATCCGAGAGCCGCCGCCTGTGATATCCGCGAGGGTCCCTGTGAAAGGGCGCGCGAAAATGTGGCGAGATTCGGACTCAACGACTGTATCGAGGTCTTTTGCCGTCCCGGACTCGAGGACATAGAGAGCTTTGCGCCCGACAATATCTTCATTTGCGGTATGGGCGGAGAAATGATCGCCTCGATACTCGCCGATTCGGGATATCCGAGGGCTTCGAAATGCAGACTGATCCTTCAGCCGCAGTCTATGCATGAGGTGCTGAGAGCTTATCTCTCCTCAAACGGCTTTTCTATATTCGATGAACAGCTCGTTCTCGATTCGGGAAAATATTATCAGCTGATCTGTGCCGAATATACCGGAGTGAATTATGATCTTAGCCCCGTCGAGCAGAGGCTCGGACGTATAAATCTCGAGCGCGCGAGGGCTTCGCTCTCCGAGATCGACAAAGGCTGGCTCGGTCATGTGCTTGCGTCGGCAGAGCGTCGGGTTGAGGGAAGAAAAAATGCCGCCGAGGCGGTTGAGAAAGGCTCTGATGAGGAGCTTATCTCGGTGATAAAGGCTATACTTGATAAGGCTTGAGCTATTTAATCTATTTACAAATAAAATGCTTTTAACAAAATGCGCAGGCTCCGCGCGGAGCAGGAAGGACTTGAAATGCCGACAGTTGATGAGCTTTATAAATATCTGAATGAGAAATTTCCCGAGGAGCTGCGCTGTGACTGGGACAACGACGGACTTATGGTCGCCGATGATCCCGAGCGCGAGGTCTATCGTGTGCTTTGCACGCTCGATGTCACCGAGGAATGCGTCGATTATGCGGTCGAAAATCGCTTCGATGTGATAGTTTCGCATCATCCGATGATATTCAACCGTCTCGGCGGAGTGAATTATCTCGATCCGATATCGAAAAAGGCGATACGCCTTATAAAAAACGGTATATCGGTGATGTCCTTCCATACACGGCTCGATGCGGCGCAGGGCGGAGTGAACGATCTTTTCGCAAAGCTGCTCGGACTTACCAATGTCACGGTGCTTGACGGCGAGTGTGACTCGATCGTGCGGATCGGTGAGCTTGCCGAGCCGACCGACGCAAAGGACTTTGCCGCGTTTATAAAAAAGACGCTCAACGCCGAGCGCGTGCTGTATTCGCTCGGAGGCGGCGAGGTGAAGCGTGTCGCGGTCTGCGGCGGAGACGGAAAGGATTTCGTTCGCGCGGTAAAGTGCGCCGGAGCCGATTCGTATGTGACCGGGCAGCTATCATACGATATCATGAAGGAATCGAATTACTTCGGGCTTAATATGTTTGAGGCGGGACACTTTTTTACAGAGGATTTCGTCAGCGCATATCTCACACATCTCATACTCGGAAGGTTCACTCAGGTGCAGACCGAATATTTCAGCTCAAATCGCATAATGGCGGTCTGACAGCTGTACAGAAAGGAATAAGCAAAAATGCCGTATATAAATCTTAAAACCAGTGTTTCTATCGATGATAAGCTTGAGGAGGCTCTGAAGGCTGCGCTCGGAAAGGCGATAACCGCCATTCCCGGCAAGACCGAGAGCTTTCTCATGGTCGAGCTTGAGGGGAATAAAAAGCTCTGGCTCGGCGGAAAAAAGCGTCCGCTGGCAATGCTCGAGGTGAAGATCTTCGGTCATGCACAGCCCGAGGATTTCAACGCGATGACCGGTGAGCTTTGCGATGTATGTCAGCGTCTGCTCGGAATAAAGCCCGACGGAGTTTATGTGACCTACGCCGAGGTCGAAAACTGGGGCTGGAACGGAGAAAACTTCTGATGATAACCATCGAACAGGTAAAAAGCAGCGAAGCGATCCGCACATACATAGAAAAAGAGGACGATTCGCTAAAGGCTCTCGGCTTCACCGAGCACAGCTTTCCGCACGTCGGAAAGGTCTCAAATACCGCAAGACAGATACTCCTTACCCTCGGCTACAGTCAGCGTGAGGCGGAGCTTGCCGAGATCGCGGGCTATCTGCACGATATCGGAAATATAGTCAACCGTACCGATCACGCACAGTCTGGTGCGGTAATGGCGTTCAGAATACTTGACAATATGGGAGCCGATCCCGCAGATATCGCAACAATAATCACGGCGATAGGAAATCACGATGAGGGTACCGCAGTCGCGGTGAACCCGATAACCGCCGCACTTATTTTAGCCGACAAGACCGATGTTCGCGCATCTCGTGTGCGCAACAGCGATATCGCGACCTTCGATATACACGACCGCGTAAACTATTCGGTAAAGCGCGCAGACCTCGAGATACGCCGCGAAAAGGGCGAGATCGAGCTAAAGCTTCAGATCGACACCGATTTTTGCTCGGTGATGGACTATTTTGAAATTTTCCTCAACCGTATGATACTCTGCCGAAAGGCGGCGGAGCGTCTCGGACTGCGCTTCAGATTGAGCGTGAACGGACAGATCTTACTGTAAAGCTATAAAGAGTTTGTAATCGGTCGGAAGCATTTTTCGACCCAAGCGAAAGGAACAGCCATAATTATGAGCAACGTACAGGATATTTTCGGCAGCATGGTATTCAATGAGTCGGTCATGCGCCAGAAGCTTCCCAAGGAAGCATACAAGGCTCTGCGTCGAACGATCGATGACGGTGCAGAGCTCGACATCTCGGTCGCAAATGTCGTCGCAAACGCGATGAAGGACTGGGCTATAGAAAAGGGCGCGACCCACTACACTCACTGGTTCCAGCCGATGACCGGAATAACCGCCGAAAAGCATGACAGCTTTATAACTCCAATCAGAGGCGGCGCGGTGATAATGGAGTTTTCGGGCAAGGAGCTCATAAAGGGTGAGCCGGATGCCTCCTCCTTTCCGT
>CAYRKS010000177.1:0-4375 GCA_964424855.1 uncultured Lachnospiraceae bacterium | reverse complement strand
GAACTGTATCATGCTGAAAACAGCTTCCTTTACGCGCTCGGCGGTCGGACGTGTAGCCTCTCCCTCAAGAGTTGCAAGGCGCGTTCCGCGTGCGCTTCCCGTAATTATTCTCATAAAATGTCACTGTTCCTTTCCGCTCCCGAGGGAGCCGTATATTATATGGCGTTTCGAGTAGCTACCCGATTCATTTTTCGTTAGAGCCGCTTTTGTCGCTCCCAGCCGAAAATGCCCTTATTATCGCCTCGGCATTTGCGGCGGATATGCCGCGAACCTGCATCAGTGCTTCGGCATCGGCGGACTTTATCGCGGCAAGGCTTCTGAATTGCGCAAGCAGAGCCTTCGCCTTGACCGGTCCGATCCCTTCGATCTCCTCGAGCGTCAAATGCCGCATCGACTTAGATTTTGCGTTCTGCATTCGGCTTATCGTGTAGCGGTGTACCTCGTCCTGCAATTTGTATATGAACTGGAATACCGCCTGCTCCTTTGCGATATTGACCTCACTTTGATCATCGGTCAGTGCGCGGGTCTTGTGAAAATCGTCCTTGACCATTCCGAATACCGGTATCTCACAGCCGATATCGCGCATAAGCTCACGTATCACCGAGACGTGTCCGCGTCCGCCGTCGAGCAGTATCAGATCGGGCGGAGTCCCGAACGAGCCGTCGGTAAGGTGCGAAAGTCTTCGTGATATCGCCTCGCGCATCGCGCCGTAATCGTCGATACCGTCGGTGGTCTTGATCTTGAAGGTGCGATAATCCGACTTTTTGAATCTCCCGTTCTCCGCGACGATCATTCCGGCGGTTATGTTGTCCTTTCCGAAGTTCGAAATGTCATACGCCTCGATACGATCCGGGACGACCTCGAGACATAAAAGCTGCGCCAGCTTAACAAGTATGCGGTTGTCCTTTTCGGTTTGAGCCTTGTATAAAAGTGCCTGCTGCTTTGCGTTGTCGTGAACCATCTCGCAGAGATGCTTTTTGTCACCGCGCTCCGGGATCCTTATCTCGGGCTTATGCTCCGCCTTTGAAGAGATATGCTCGGAAAGTGCCGCAAGCTCCTCAGCGGGAAGCTCAAAATCGAGCATTATCTCGCGCGGAACATATTCTCTGATGCTGTAAAGCTCACACAGGAAGCCCGAAAGAGCCTCCTCGTCTATTATCTGATCGGCGGTGAAATTGAAGTTCTCGGTGTCGGTTATCCCGCCCTCGCGGATATAAAATACCGATATTACCGAGCAGATTTCATCTGCATAGAGAGCGATCACATCCGCGTCCATATCGGGCGGACCGACGACCTTCTGCTTTTGCCAAAGCTTTGAAAGAGCCTCGATCCGATCTCGGTATTTTGCCGCCGATTCGAAAAGCAGATTTTCCGAGGCATATTCCATTCGTTCGCGAAGAGAATCCTCGCATTTCTTGAAGGAGCCGCGAAGAAAAGGTATGACCTCCTTGAATATCGCCCGATACTCCTCCGAGCTTATCTCACCCGTACAGGGTGCACAGCATATGCCTATGTGCTTGTTGAGGCAGGGACGCTCCTTGCCTATGTCGCGCGGAAATTCGCGACTGCACGAGGCAAGTCCGAAGGTCTTTTCCACCGTTCCGAGTATCGAATAGACCGATGCGGTGCTTGAATAGGGTCCGAAATACCTCGCTCCGTCCGAAAGCCGCTTTCGAGTGACACTCAGCTTCGGATACGGCTCGTTCATCGTCAGCTTTATATAGGGATAGGTCTTTGAATCCTTGAGACGTATATTGTATTTCGGCGTGTACTGCTTTATAAGTCCGTTTTCGAGCGAAAGTGCTTCGATCTCGGTATCGGTGAGGATATAATCAAAGTGGTGGACATTCGAGACCATTCTCCGCGTCTTTTCGTTGTGATGAGCCGATTCGTGAAAGTACTGCGAAACGCGGTTTTTGAGCGCACGCGACTTTCCGACATAGATAACGCGGTCGTTTTTGTCGCGCATTATATAAACTCCGGGTCTGAGCGGAAGCTTGTTCGCCTTTTCGAGAAGCTCTGCCCTTCGCTCCTCGGGAGTCATCTTATCCGACATCTGTTACCTCCTCGAATGTAAACAAAAGACGAGTCCCGGTGCTCCGTGACCCGCCCTTTTCGAAAGAATACGACGATTATTCGCCGAATCCGGTGTCGATAAGCTCTGCGAGACCCTCGAGAGCTTCCTTTTCATCGTTTCCGTCGGCAATGAGAGTAATGGTCATGCCCTTGGTTATACCCAGAGAAAGCACGCCCAGAAGGCTCTTTGCGTTGACTCTGCGGTCTTCCTTCTCGACCCATACCGAGCTCTGATAGGTGTTTGCCTTCTGGATAAAGAAGGTCGCGGGTCTTGCGTGAAGTCCGACATTGTTCTGGATGGTAACATTGCGTGAGGTCATTTGTAAATCGCTCCTGTTCATAAAATAATTTTACTCCGCCGCGATGTGTGAGGCTCATTCCGGTTTCCCATCAAAATTCGCGGTCGAGACTTTTGCTTATATAATAGAACCGCTCGCACAGCCTCAAAATCAAAGCGCACAGCCGCTTCCAAGCAGATCTAAAGATACTAATTATAGTATAACAGATTTTTGCGATAAAATCAATAGCTTTTTTGCATAGATTTTAAGCCGATAAAAACTTTTTATCTGATATTTTTGAAGATATCCGCCTTCTTTAACGAGATTTCCACGGAAAATCATTGAAGAAGGAGACCTTTTCAAACGCTTTACGCACCCTTCTCGGCACGCTCGATCGCGGTTATCGTGACGGTGACATCGATATCCGAGCTTTGGATGTGGACATCTGAGCCGGGAGCTATGAAATTTATACCGGCGAGCAAAAAGCCCTCCTCGGTGAAGGTGCCGCTTCCGACGACCGTTCCGCGAACGTCTATTCGATTGTTGGAGGAGTGAGTCTTGATGAGTACACCGTTTTCATTTGCGATAAACGCCTCGGCGGGCATGAACTGACGCGATTCGAGCTTTCCGAAGCTGCAATCGAGATTTTCAGCCTTGAAAACATCGCCGATCTTGAAATAATCCGCCGAGGATTCCTGAATATCCCTGACCAGGAAGGATATTCGCGCATCCTCAAGATTCGACTGGTTGGTAACTCGCTCAACAACGCCCATTCGAAGCGCGATGCCGATCACCGCACCGATTATAACGATAACGATGAGAAAATCGATTATATTCAGCCTGAGCTTTTTTGCGGCAGGCTTTGTGTTCTCGGGCATTTATCTGACCTCCGTTTTCTTGAATTTCGTGCAGTAGCCGACTCCGACATAATCGGGGGTGCGGATATATATCGTCGTGCCGACCGATATGCGATAGCCTCCGTCGATTATATACATACCGTCGTCATCGAGCGAGGCGGTGGTCTTTACCGTCAGATCGACATTCGAATGCTCGGGATAATCGTTGTAGACCAGCTCACCGTTTATAAGATCGGTTCCGGCGTACTGTGCCGGGCTGGTGTTGACCGCGATCACCTCTCCGAGCTGATACTTCTTTGCCGAATCGATGATATTTGTCCCGACCTTTATGTTGTCGGCAAACTCGTCGCGTATGGTTCTAAGCTCGATAACATATTCGACATCGAAGGTGTTCGCCGACTTTCCCTGACGGCTCTTGGACCAGATGAAAAGCCCTGCCGCCAAAACCGCGGCTATGAGGAGTATTATCAGTGCGTCAACCGCATTGAAGCGATGCTTTTGTTTTACTGTTGCCATTTTAATAACAGCGTTCCGCTCTGTACAGCTATGCTTCTTGTGCCGAGCGAAAGGCTTCCTTTCTCTCCGTTTTTCGGAGCTTTAGACTTTTGATTGTTTACGCCCTGTCAATAGATACCGTCCTGAGCGGTGGCGCGATGGACTCTGCGAACCGCCGCCGAGAGACCGAGCATGAGCCAGAACATGAGGAACACACGGTAGTTGTACCAGATATAGTCGGTCATGCCCTGCACCAAAACGGCAAGGATACCGCAGAACAGTCCCGCACAGATCAGCTTCGTTCCGCGCTTTTCGTCAGAATGGAGCGTGAGACAGCTCTGCGCCCAAACAAACAGCAGTACAAGAAATACGATAAGCCCGAAAATACCGAGCTCAACGGTTATCTGGAGATAGAGATTGTGCGAATGCGGTGCGGTCTCAATGCCCGAGAGCGCGTATGCCGGATATACCAGCTTGAAGGATTCGTTTCCGATGCCTATACCGGTGAAAAGATAGTCCTTGAGCATTTTTACGACTCCGTTCCAGATATATACGCGATATGAGGTGGAGGAGTCGCCGAGGTCTCCGATGCTCGTAAACCGCTGGATTATGCTCTCCGGGAGAACAAATGGCAAAAACGGTACGCCGAGCAGACAAAACAGCATTGCG
>CAYRKS010000176.1:1607-4419 GCA_964424855.1 uncultured Lachnospiraceae bacterium | reverse complement strand
CGGAAAAAGCACGCCGCTCAATCTCATCTGCGGACTCATCAAGCCGACCGACGGAAAAATATTCTTCGGTGACGACGATGTGACCGAGCTTATGCCCGAAAAGCGCGGAGTCGGAATGGTTTTCCAGAATTACGCGCTCTATCCGCATCTCACCGTGCTTCAGAACATAATCTTCCCACTGCAAAATCTGCGCGGCAAGGACAAGCTGACAAAGGAGCAGATGCTCGAAAAGGCGAACGAGGCGGCAAGGCTCGTTCAGATCGAGGGGCTTATGGATCGCCGTCCCGGCGAGCTTTCGGGCGGTCAGCAGCAGCGTGTGGCGATCGCACGCGCACTGGTAAAGTCTCCGAGAGTATTACTGCTAGACGAGCCGCTTTCCAACCTCGATGCGCGTCTCAGGCTTCAGACGCGCGAGGAGATCCGCCGAATACAGCGCGAAACGAAGGTCACGACGATCTTCGTAACGCACGATCAGGACGAGGCGATGAGCATTTCAGATCTCATCGTCGTTATGAAGGCGGGCGAAATACAGCAGGTCGGAAGACCGCAGGAGGTCTATGACGACCCGGCGAATCTTTTCGTCGCGAAGTTTCTCGGAACCCCGCCGATCAACGTATTTGAAGCGAGAGCGGAGAAGGGAAGGCTTTTCATCGGCTCGGACGAGGTGACGGATATTCCGGGCGTTCGAGACGGCGAGGTCATCGCGGCGATCCGTCCCGAGGGCTTTATCCCCGACGAAGGTGGCGGGCTTCGCTGTAAGCTCGACCGAGTTGAGGTCATGGGACGCGATGTCAGCGTCGTTTCGACCCATTCGGCTATGCAGGGCACATCGATCCGTTCGATAATCAATTCGGATTCGGCGGCGGACATAAATGTCGCGGACGAGACGATCGGCTTTTCGATAAAGCCGCACAAGCTTTTCCTTTTCGACAAAGCGACCGAGGAAAGGATCACTTTCGGAGAGAGCAAAAATGGATAAGCGCGGACTCAAGGGCTGGCTCTATCTTCTGCCGGCGATAATATTTCTCGGTGTCTTCATGGTCTATCCGCTGATCGATGTCTTTGTCTACTCCTTCGAGGAGGGCTACAATTCGGCATCGCAGACCTTTTTCGGTGTCGGACTCTACAACTATTCCTACGTTCTGCACGATCCCTACTTTTTGCAGGCACTCAAGAACACCTTTATACTCGTAATAATCACGGTGCCGCTATCGACCGCGCTCGCGCTTTTGATATCTCTCGCGCTCAGCTCGATCAAAAAGCTTCGTGAGCTTTACCAGACGATCTTTTTCCTGCCGTATGTCACAAACACTCTGGCGGTCGGACTGGTATTTATGATCCTCTTCAAAAAGACGGCGTATTCCGAAGGACTTGTCAATCTTCTCATCAACTTCTTCGGCGGCAGCAGTGTCGATTTTATCGACGGTCCCTACTGGGCAAAGATGCTGGTGCTTTGCATTTACACGATCTGGATCGTTCTGCCCTTCAAAATACTCATCCTGACGAGCGCACTCGCCTCGGTGAACCGCGATTACTACAACGCGGCGCGAATTGACGGCACCTCTAAATTCAGGATATTCACGAAAATAACCCTTCCGATGATCTCTCCGATGATATTCTATCTGGTGATAACCGGCTTCATCGGCGCGTTCAAGTCGTACAGCGACTCGGTCGCGCTTTTCGGAACGAATCTGAATGTCGCTGGAATGAACACGATCGTCGGATATGTCTACGATATGCTCTACGGTGACAGCGGCGGCTATCCGTCCTACGCCTCGGCGGCGGCGATAATCCTCTTCGCGGTAGTTTTGACGATAACCTGCATAAATCTGCTTGTCAGCCGCAAAAGCTCGATAAAATAACGGAGATATGATATGACTGAAAATTACAAGAGCATAAAAAAATCGAGTCGGGTCGGCGGCATAGTCCTCAAGACCGCGGTCTACGCGCTCCTCACGTTTTGGGCGATAGTGGTGCTGTTTCCGTTTTACTGGATGGTTTTGACCTCGATCAAGAGCTATTCCTCCTACAACTCGGAGTACATCCCGAAATTCTTCACGCTCTCGCCGACGCTTCAAAACTATTTTGACGCATTCACGACCGTATCGCTCGGAAAATATTTCGCGAACACGATATTGTTTACGGTCGTTACGACCGCGCTCATGGTCGTCGTCGTGACCCTCGCGGCTTTCGCCTTTTCAAGGCTCGAATTTCGCGGAAAGCAGCTCGCCTTCACCTTTTTCCTCTCGCTGATGATGATCCCCAATGAGCTGGTAGTTAT
This sequence comes from uncultured Lachnospiraceae bacterium, assembly GCA_964424855.1. Lineage (GTDB taxonomy): Bacteria > Bacillota > Clostridia > Oscillospirales > CAG-272 > Flemingiibacterium. The sequence goes on along the minus strand of CAYRKS010000176.1, from coordinate 2,138 downwards.
AACCAACTATGTGACGATAACCGATCTCAATCTGCGAAATACCTTCACGGGTCTCATACTTCCGTCCGTGACCTCGGTATTTTATATATATCTGTTGAAGGAAAATTTCGAGCAGATACCCGATGAGCTTTATCGCGCCGCCAAGGTTGACGGAACGTCCGACTTCGGCTATCTCACGCGCGTTATGATCCCGATCTGCCGCCCGACGATGATCACCATAATTATATTAAAGGTCATAGAGTGCTGGAACTCCTACGTCTGGCCGCGTCTGATCACCGATGACGAGACGAAATTTCTCGTCTCGAACGGTATCCAGGAGATCCGCGAAAACGGCTTCGGACGCGAAAACATCCCGGCAATGATGGCGGCGGTGGTCGTTATCTCGCTTCCGCTGATAATCCTGTTCATAATCTTCAGAAAGAAGATAATGGCGGGAGTCGCAAGGGGAGGTACAAAGGGATGAAACGCTTTATTTCTTCAAGCCTCGCCGCTTCGCTGCTCCTCTCGAGCCTTGCGCTGACCTCCTGCCAC
>CAYRKS010000176.1:0-1597 GCA_964424855.1 uncultured Lachnospiraceae bacterium | reverse complement strand
CACGGCTCACGCGGTCTCGATGCCTTTGAAATGCCCGACGGTCTCGACCCCGACAAGGATTACAAAATAACCTTCTGGGCGAAAAACGATACTAACAAGGCTCAGACAAATGTATATCAGAAGGCTATCGATGATTTTGAGGCGATATATCCGAACATAACCGTCGAGATGCGCCTTTACACCGATTACAGCCGAATATACAACGATGTCATAACCAACATAGCGACTCAGACCACGCCGAATGTCTGCATAACCTATCCCGACCACATCGCGACCTATCTCACGGGTGTGAATACGGTCGTTCCGCTCGATGAGCTGATGACCGACCCCGAATACGGTCTGGGCGGAAGCGCGGTCGATTTCGATTCTCCGACGGTCGAGGAGATAATCCCGAAATTCCTCGAGGAATGCCGCTTTGACGGGCATTATTACGCTCTGCCTTATATGCGTTCGACCGAGGCGTGCTATGTGAACAAGACCTATGTCGAAAAGCTCGGCTACGAGCTTCCCGAGGTTCTCACATGGGATTTTGTCTGGGAGGTCTCAGAGGCGGCTATGGAACAGGACGAGGACGGAAACTACCTCGTGAACGGTCAGAAGGTGCTTATACCCTTTATCTACAAATCGACCGACAATATGATGATCCAGATGCTGGCTCAGAAAAACTCCGGCTATTCGACCGAGGATGGCGAGATACTCATCTTTAACGACACGACCCGCTCGCTTTTGACCGAGATCGCGTCCCACGCGAAGACCGGTGCCTTTTCGACCTTCAAGATATCGAGCTATCCCGCAAACTTCTTAAACGCGGGACAGTGCATTTTCGCGGTCGATTCGACCGGCGGTGCGACCTGGATGGGTACCGATGCGCCGCTTGTTGATATAAGCGAGGAGGATATCGTAGAATTCGAGACCGAGGTTCGCCTGATCCCGCAGTTCGATATCGCTTCGCCGAAAATGATCTCACAGGGACCGTCGGTCTGCGTCTTTAATAAAAAGGACAACGAGGAGGTTCTCGCCTCGTGGCTCTTCGTTCAGTATTTGCTGACTAACGATATCCAGATCGGCTATTCGCAGACCGAGGGCTATGTTCCGGTCACCTCCAAGGCGCAAGGCTCGGACGAATATCTCGACTACCTATCGCGCGAGGGCGAGGACAACGGCACGTATTATTATGTCAAGCTCCAAGCCTCAAAGCTCCTACTCGAAAATGTCGATAATACCTTCACGACTCCGGTATTCAACGGCTCGGCATCTCTCCGTGACGCGGCGGGACAGCTTATCGAGAGCGTTACCAAGTCGATCCGACGCAAGACAGAGGTCAACGATGAATATATCGACAAGCTCTATACCGATATGAATTCGCTTTATCGCCTCGATCAGAAGGGAAGCGGATCGGTCGAAAGGGCGGAGCTCGGTCCTCTCCCGACCGAGGCAAAGCTACTCATCGGCGCACTTGTCGCCGCGTGGCTCGGAATTGCTCTCTATCTCGGGGTAAATGCGCATAAAAAAGCTTTCGCGAAAAGAAAAACTCTATAAAAATTAAAGAAAAGTTTGCAAACCACTTGACTTTATCGCGGAAATGATGTATAATGTT
>CAYRKS010000175.1:0-4457 GCA_964424855.1 uncultured Lachnospiraceae bacterium | reverse complement strand
CTCCGAGCTTTCGTGGAAGCGCATCAAGCATCCCTCCGAGGTCGTTAAGGTCGGCGATGTCATCACCGTCACCGTAAAGGCTGTTGACAAGGAAGCGAAGAGAATTTCGCTCACCTACAAGACCGAGGATACCGATCCGTGGAAGCTCTTCACCGAGAAGTATGCCGAGGGCGACACCGCAGAGGTCAAGATCGTATCCCTCATGGACTTCGGCGCATTTGCTGAGGTCGTTCCGGGTGCCGACGGTCTTATCCACGTTTCGCAGATCTCCCGTGAGAAGCTTGCAAAGCCGTCCGACGCTCTTAAGATCGGCGACGTTGTAAACGCAAAGATCACCAAGATCGACGACGAAGCACACAAGATCAGCCTTTCGATCAAGGCACTCCTCCTCGATCAGGAGAGAGCAGCTGAAGACGACGCTGAATAATCATGCTCCAAAATGCCCGAGCCTTCAAGGTTCGGGCATTTTTTCAAGAAGGCAGCCGAGCTGCGACCTTATTCGAAAGGATGATCAAAAAATGAAAAGGGCTATGAAGCTTGCCGCGCTTTTTATGAGTCTCACGCTTTCGCTCGGAGCCTTCGGCTGCGCCGAGCCGAGCTATGAGCTGCCCGAGCTTAGGGTCTCGCCCGATCGAATTCCCATGTCGGATTGGCGGGTCGAGAAAAATATCTCGGAGGCGGACGCTCCGATCATCGAGACCGCGCGGATATCCTTCCTCGCGGCGGGCGACAACGTGATCCACCCCTGCTTCTATATCGATGCCAAAAAGCGCGCGGCGGTCGAAAAAAGCGAAGGGAAGGATGTCCGCGAGTACGATTTCAAGCCGACCTACGCCGACGCGGCGGAGCTGATCGCCTCGTATGATCTTGCGTTCATAAATCAGGAGACCCTGATGGCGGGCGAGGAGTTCGGCTATTCGGGCTATCCGACCTTCAATTCACCGCGCGACCTGGCATACGATCTCATCGAGCTGGGCTTCGATATCGTCAATATCGCAAACAATCATATGTGTGACAAGGGAACTTCCGGACTCGGCGCGACTATCGACTTTTGGAAGTCGCTCGAGAATGTCACGATGATCGGCGGATACTCGGACGCTGAGGACTACGAAAGCCTCAGGATCGTCGAATGCAAGGGCGTGAAGCTCGCCTTTATCGGCTACACCGAGATGACGAACGGGATAAAGCTCCGCTCCTCGGAGCCGGTCGTGCCTTACGCGAACGACGAGGACATAAAGCGTCAGGTCTCGGCGGCGAAGGAGGTCGCGGACATAGTGATCGTTTCGGTGCATTGGGGCAACGAAAATTGGAACATCACGACCGATGAGCAGGAGCATTTGGCACAGGTCATGTGCGATTCGGGCGCGGACGTGATACTCGGACATCATCCGCACGTTTTACAGCCGATCGAGCAGCTGACCTCGACCGACGGTGAGCATCAGACCCTCTGCATATATTCGCTCGGAAATCTCATCTCGGGCATGGCGAGCTGGGAAAACATGGTCGGCGGCTTTTTTACCTTCGATATCGTGCAGCTCAGCAACGGCGAGGTCTTCATCGACAGCCCCGAATTCATCCCGACGGTCTGCTGGGTCGGTGCAAATTATCTGAACTCGCACCTCTATTTCCTCGAGGATTATACCGATGCACTGGAAAAAGCGCACGGTACCTACCATCAATACGGCTCCTACGGCTCGGTCGAGGACATGAAAGCCTATGCGAAGAAGATCATGGGAGATTATATCCGTGAAGAAGAGTGAAGGATATCGACACAATTTGAGCCTATCTGAAGTATATCGGCATAATGCACAGTCGAATTTCATTTATGCAGAGCAAATTTATTGATGAATTTTGCATTTTGCTATTGACTTTTAGCGAAATTTATGGTAAAATATGTATGCAATGGCAGAGAGATGCCAAATATTAAAAAATATTTCCATAAAGGAGAACAGAAAAATGAAATCTACAGGAATAGTTCGCCGCGTCGATGAGCTTGGAAGAATAGTACTTCCGATCGAGCTTCGCAACAAGATGGACATCAAGACCAGAGACTCGGTCGAGATCTTCGTCGACGGAGACAAGATCGTCCTCAAGAAGTACTCGCCCTCCTGCATTTTCTGCGGAAATGCCGAGGATGTCTTCACCTACGAGGGCAAGCTTATCTGCCGCAACTGCCTCGAGGCAATGACCCACGCGGCGGAGGAGTGAGCCGACTCCTCTCGTGACATCTGTTAATAAAATGTAAATTCATTCACTGACGGATGTTTTTCGCGAAAAGCTCTTGACAAACCGAGCAAAATGTGGTATAATATTAAAGTACGATAAAGCAAATCGTCACGAGCCACTAGCTCAGTTGGCAGAGCATTTGACTTTTAATCAAAGGGTCTGGAGTTCGAATCTCCAGTGGCTCACCAAAAAGCACGCATTTCGCGTGCTTTTTTGTTTGCTCGAGTACCTCGAGCCTTTACACTTTCGTTCGGTCTAAAGCTTTTGAATGCCTGCCGCGACGAGGCGTTTTTGTGAGATGCTTTCGATTTTGTATAGGATGAATGCTCTGCGCTGCGATTGACGATCGACATTCCTTGTCGGAGAGCGCGGAGCATAGCTTTCTCTGAGCTTCGATGCAAAAAAGCCGCTCTATGCTTCGAATATTGAAACATAGAGCGATCCTTTAATTTCCTTTGTACTCAGAGCCTACCGGGATCAGGAACGAAACGGCTTTCGGAACTATATGCAGCTCGAGCGATTTCAGCCGCAGTATCTCGCCGTCGATGCAGACATTCGTTTCACTCGGAAAGCTCAACGCGATGCTTTCGGTCTTGCTGTAATCAACGATCCGTCGCCCGAGCCGTGTCCCGAGATGCGTCCCCTTTTTGTACCGCCCGACGAGTCGGAGAAATTCGAGACGACTGACCTTTTTTATAAGGCTCACATCGAGCAGGGAATCGTCGAGACGCGATGCCGGTGCGGAGTGAAAGCCTCCGCCGCAGAAGCCGCCGTTTGCCACCGCCGCAAGCTCGAATTCGCGGGTCTCGACCGAGCCGTCCGAGTGGGTCACGGTGATCGTCTGACCCGGATTCTGCTTTAGCATGGAGATCACTCCGAGGATGTAGGCGAGGCTCTTGGGGAGCCACCTGTGCCGCTTAAGCTCGGCGGTCTTACATACGACCTCGCAGTCGAAGCCGATATTGACCATGTTTATTCCGAAGCGACAGCTCTGATCGGTGTTTCCGTCGAGCTTGAAGCAGTCGATCGTTATCGGGTCGGCTAAGAGCTGCTTTGTGATGTCGAGGAAAAATTCGCTCTGATTGAAGCAGCGGACGAAATCGTTTCCGGTTCCGATCGGCACACAGCCGATGCTGACACCCGGGATGGGTCCGCCGATAGTCTCATCGACCGCGCCGTTCAATACGTCCGAGAGCGTTCCGTCGCCTCCGCAGGCGTAGAAGCGGTAGTCGATGTGCGGCGGCTTTGAGAGTATCTGTGCGCGGGTGAACGCCGAAGCGTCGAGCCGCGAGGTGGTTTTGTGTATCTCGTAATCCACGCCGCAGACCTCGCAGGCATCGCTTATCACCTCGGAAATGTGAGCCGCCTCGAAGCCCTTTCCGGCGGCGGGATTAACAATGAAGATATGCTTTGTCACACTGGTTCCTTCCTTAAAAATGTATCCGTTGCCGCATTTTTGCGGCAACTTTTCCTTATATATATATTGTATCATATTTTTATAGAAAATTCAACCTTTTTTTCAAAATTATTTTCTCTTTAGCTCTTTACAAAATTAAAAAGTTGTGGTATAATATATATAGCGTTATTTTTGATATGTCTGGAGGCGATTTCAATTAACTGGAATGACTTTGTAAACACGCTTAAAATTTTATCTCAGGGACTCGGGATAACGATCTCGCTCTTTTTCATCACGATAATAGCATCTCTGCCGCTCGGCTTTGCCGCGACTCTGCTTTCGCAGTCTAAGCTCAAGCTGCTCAGAGGTATCGCGCGCTTTTATGTCTTCGTGATGCGCGGAACCCCGCTGATGCTTCAGCTCCTCTTCGTTTATTTCGGTCTGCCCTACATCCCGTTTATCGGTCAGTACCTGACGATGGATCGATTCACCGCCGCCTGCGTGGCGTTTATATTGAACTACGCGGCGTATTTCTGCGAGATATTCCGCGGAGGTATAAAATCCATCGATAAGGGTCAGTACGAGGCGGCTCAGGTTCTCGGACTCTCGCACAGCGCGACACTCTTTAAGATTGTGATCCCGCAGATGATCCGCGTCGCGCTCCCCTCGGTCAGCAACGAGGCGATAAGCCTGGTCAAGGACACCGCGCTGGTCACGACGATCGGACTTGCCGATCTTATGCACAAGACCAAGGGACAGGTGAACGCGCTTGTAAATGTCACGCCCTTCGCTATTGCGGCTGTGATCTATCTCGCGATGACCTTTGTTTTGACCA
>CAYRKS010000174.1:0-4491 GCA_964424855.1 uncultured Lachnospiraceae bacterium | reverse complement strand
ATGCGCTCGAGGCACTTGTCGAGCAGTCGGGCGGAGAGATCGTCGGAAGAATGGCTATCCTCGCAGAGGGCGATGCTATCGACCGCCCCGACATCACCTATGTGCAGAAGCTCCCGCTTTTCGACAAAAACGGTGACCCGATAGCGTAAACAGCGTGAATGAACGACGTGAAAATTCGAGGCTTGCGGCAAAAGCCTCGAATTTTTTTGTTTTTTAGCCGGTGTAAATAAAGCTCCAAAGAGCCGCATGAGAAGCTTTACGAAAGCTTTTCGCAGGGCTGTAACAGCTCTCGGCTTCGCTCGGAGTTGATGCGCCGAACCTTGCAGAACCGCCGCTCTGTAAGTTCTGTGTAAAATCTGAGACGTTTACTTGACTTTTGCTCCGATATAGGGTATAATATTAGTACTATTATGTAAAATCGGAGTAAATAATGGATATTTTCGACCTTATAATCCTTCTCGGCGGTCTCGGCTTTTTCCTTTACGGAATGTCCCTTATGGGAAACGGACTCAAAAGTGCCGCCGGCTCAAAGCTCGAGGCGATTCTCGAAAGGCTCGCGGGTACGCCGCTGAAGGGAATACTTCTCGGTACCGTCGTTACCGCGGTCATACAGTCGTCGTCCGCGACCACCGTTATGGTCGTCGGCTTTGTAAACTCGGGTATCATGAAGCTCACGAACGCCGTCGGCATCATCATGGGCGCGAATGTCGGTACGACCGTCACCGGCTGGGTGCTCTGCCTTGCCGATATCAGCGGAGATTCGCTCTTCTTTGAATTTCTCAAGCCCTCGACCTTTGCGCCGATACTCGTTCTGGTCGGTACGATCCTCGTCGTGTTCATCAAAAACACACAAAAGCAGAATATCGGTAAGATCGTTCTCGGCTTCGGAACGCTGATGGTCGGTATGTCGAATATGTCCGCAGCCGCCGAGCCGCTTGCCGAAATGCCGGATTTCGTCAACTTCATCACGATCTTCTCGAATCCCGCACTCGGTATCCTCGCGGGTACGCTCATTACCGCCGTCACTCAGTCCTCGTCGGCTGCGGTCGGTATTTTGCAGGCTCTCGCGCTCTCCGGAATACTTCCGTATTCGGCGGTCGTTCCGCTCGTACTCGGTATCGGTATCGGCGCAAGTATGCCGGTAATGATCTCCTCGATCGGCGCAAATGCCGGAGGAAAGCGCACGGCATTTATCTACTTATATTATAATATCATTCGAACGATAATAATCCTTCCGGTGTTCTACACGCTCAACGCCGTCATCGGCTTCGAGTTTATGCACGAGAACGCCACCATGTTCGGTATCGCGCTGATCAACTCGCTCTTTAATATCTCGGCGACGATAGTTCTGTTCCCGTTCACGAAGCTTCTCGAGCGGCTGACGATCATTACCGTGCGCGACGATAAAAGGTCCGAGACCGACGGCGATTCGATGCTCGAGCTTATCGATAAGCGATTCCTCGCGACCCCCGAATACGCGCTCAATCAGTGCCACACGGTCATCTCTCACATGGCCGAAATGGATCTTTTCAACATAAAAACCGCGATGCAGCTCCAGTCGAAATACGACAAAAAGCTCGGAGACAAGATCGAGGCGAACGAAAATCTCGCGGACGAGTACGAGGACGCACTCGGCTCGTATCTTGTCGAGATCAGCCGACTCGATCTTCCCGAGCGCGAGAGCTATCGCGCCTCGATGTATATCCACACGGTCAGCGACCTTGAACGTCTCTCCGACCACTCGATGAACCTCTGTGAGCTGGCGGAAAAGCTCTCGAAGCTGTCGATATCCTTCTCGGACGGCGCACTTCAGGAGCTTGAAACGATAAACGAGGCGATCACCGAGATACTCGAGCTTGCCGTCACCGCCTTCCGCGACCACGACATGAAGGCGGCGATCCGTGTCGAGCCGCTCGAGGAGGTCATCGACATCCTCTGCGACGAGCTGAAGGATCGTCATGTAAAGCGTCTCCAGCAGGGACTTTGCTCGATCGATACCGGCTTCATCTTCAACGATCTGGTCAACAACTACGAGCGAATCTCCGACCACTGCTCGAACCTCGCGATCTACGTTCTACGCTCGAACGACAAGATCTTCGACCCGCACAAATATCTCCTCGGCATCGAGCATAAGGAGTATTTCGAGAGTATGTTCCGCGAATACAGCGACAAATACTGCAAGCGCATAGCCATCAATTCGAAGAAATAATGAAAATCGGGGGAGCCTCGGCTCCTCCGATTTTTTTTGCGGTGCTTGATTTTTTCGGCTCGAACGAATTTGACCGAGCGGCTTTTACGGATAAATAAAGGGCGCGTCCGAGAATCTCGGACGCGCCGCGCTGTTTTGCTCGCGCTGTTTGCGCGTTTTTACGCTTTAGTCGGAGCCTTTGCGACCTCAGCTTTTCGAAGCTCTCGGGCGTTGCGACCGAGCCTTGCGCGCTGCTTTGCTTCGATCACTTCAGCGTTTCGCTGTTGTTGATGACCGATGCGCTGTAGATGAAAAGCACATCCGCGTTTTCGAAATCGAGCAGCTTCGGAAGGATATCCGGCGTGATATAGCGGATATCGATTATCGTGACCTCGGACCAGCCCTCAAAGAATAGAGGTGAAAGACTGCTTCCGAACGAATCGCGGAAGATCATCAGTCGGCGGTCGGTCGAGGCATTGGGATTCTTGACCGTCAGGAGCGATTTTGAGCCGGACAGGAAGGTCTCGTAGGGGTCGCGCCCCTCCGCCTTCGTGAGGTCGTAGACCGGGATATCCGAGCTTGTCTCGGCATCGTAGACGGTCAGCGAATCGAGCAACTCGTTTGTCAGGAGCTTGAGCTGATCGGGCTTTAACGAAAGCCCCGAGCGTCCCGAGTAAACGCCGTAGAAGGGCGAATCGAGCGTTACCGTCTCGTATTCCGCATTGAGCTCGACACCCATCGCCGAGGCTATGCGGTCGGCTATCGGCAGGAGTCTGTCCTGCGACCAGTGCGAGTCGGTGAGATAGTAATCGTCGATCGAAAGAAGCTCGTCTATGCGTATCTCGGTCGCGAAATCCATGCTCTCTGCGAATTTTTCGCGCAGGGTATCGTATTCATACGCGGGATAGCCGTTTTCGGCGGCGATGAACGCGCCCTTGTCGGGAACGACCGAGAAATAGATATCATTCGTCTCGTCGAGGCACTTGTTATAGATGTTTTTCAGGCGGTCGGCGGCGTGGAGGATCGATTTTTCGTCGAGCGGATAATCTATCTCGGACGCACTGCCGTTCACGACGTAGATGTCGTGATTGTCCTTTTGCATGAGAAGCTTTGTCGCGGTGTTCGCCTTTATCGTTCTGAAAATATCGCGCAGAGGGAACTGATCGGTCGCGTAGGAGTCGAACTTTGTCGAAAAGCTCGAATCGAGCGGCGAAACGGTCGGAAGCTGTGCGAGAAGGCGGCGTTCGCTGAGCGAAAAGGCATCGTCGGGCTTTAACCAGGCAAAGCCGCTGAAGCCCGCCAAAAACGCGCCGGTGAGCGATATTACCGCGATGCTTTTGATTTTTTCGGTTTTATTCATTTTCGGTTAAAATCTGAAGTAGAGGAAGGGGCTGAAGGAGCCGTCAACCATATACGCGGTGCAGAGCGTCAGGAGCGTGACGAGTCCGAGCGGCTCGAGGACGGCAAGGAGCTTGCCGCCGACCGAGGAGGACTCGACCCTTGCGAAGAGCTTTGCCGGGAGAGGAGTCGAGCCGATTATCGCGAGGATCAGCACGAACGCATTGCTCTTTAACGTATAGAGCGCGAGCGGATCGGACGCGGGGAGGCTCGAGAAGCCGAACATCGCCGCTATTCCCGAGAATGCCGAGGGAATGTCGGACGAGTCGAAGATGATGAAGCTTATTATTACGAGCAGTATGACATAGACATGATTCAGCACGCGGCTCTTTTTGAGATATTTTAAGAGCCAGAGCTTTTCGATCATGAGGAAGATCGCGAAGAACACGCCCCAGAGGACGAAATTCCACGCCGCTCCGTGCCAGAGACCGGTAGCCATCCAGACGACCGCAATGTTGAATATCCAGCGCGGCTTGCTCGTGCGATTTCCGCCGAGCGGGATATAGAGATAATCGCGGAACCAGCCGCCGAGGGTCATGTGCCAACGCCGCCAGAATTCGGTTATACTGCCCGAGATGAAGGGGTGATCGAAGTTTTCGGGGAAGTTGAAGCCGAGCAGCTTTCCGAGACCTATCGCCATGTCGGAGTAGCCCGAGAAGTCGAAATAGATCTGGAGCGAGCAGGCTATCGCGTATATCCACCAAAAGAGCAGGGACTTTTCATCCGCCGCCTTAAAATCCGCGACCAGCTCACCTATTACATCGGCTATGAGCAGCTTTTTCGAGAGACCGATGACAAAGCGGCGCGCGCCGTAGGCGAGCGAGGAGGTCGATATCGTGCGCTGTCTCAGCTCGGCGGCGACATCCGAATAGCGGACGATCGGACCCGCGATGAGCTGCGGGAAC
>CAYRKS010000173.1:0-4498 GCA_964424855.1 uncultured Lachnospiraceae bacterium | reverse complement strand
ACTAGCGAATATGATTTAATTGATGGATTAAACTACGACGTAGATGAGTTTGAACCAGAAGCAGAAGATGCCGGAAAGACTATCTCTTTAATTTTAATGTTAAAAGAATTTGATGGACATTCCGAAAAAACAATCTGGAGCCAGGAATATGGCAACTTTACAGTAAATTATCGTCAGATTTCTGATTACGTTGAGCTTAACGAAAAGGCTATCACTAACCCAGTGTATGATGGAACTGAGAAGAAAATCGCTCCTTCAGAAGATTTATTACGTCTCAAAGGAAGCGATGTAGGTGATAGTTATCGTACAAAAGAAGAAAACTATGATGTAACATATACAGCTTCTGATTTTACAAACGTTACAGATGACGGCATCACAGTTACTTTAACACCAAAAGCTATATTAGTAGGTTACGCAGGAAGTCTTTCTTATACTTATAAGATTCAGCCGTTAACTTTAGACGGAAAAGGAGACAATCGCATCAGTAATCATTTCAAAGCAACATTAAAAACAACTGATTTTGCATATACTGGAAATGTGATCCGAGTAAAAGCTTCTGATGTTTCTTTAGTTGATAAAGACACAGATGCTGACTTATCTGGATACTTATACGCTGATAAAGATGGATATGTTTCTTTGAAAAATACTGATGTTCAGGGAGTTGGAAAGACTACTTTCACTTTAAACCTTATTGAAGGTCAGCCAGAATCTGGAAACAAAAATTATAACATTGCTGCTATAGATCCAACTAGCAAAAATGATAAAGACGGACATAGAACAATTGTAACTGGAAATGAAGCAACTGTTTCAGCACGTGACTTATCTACAGTAAAGATTTCTGTTAAGGCTCAGTCCGTTCCAGAAACTGGTACTTTAACATTAGGAGAAAGCGATGTTACATTTACTGACAGCACTACAGGTGAAACATTAACCTTATTTGGAGATGTAAATGTAGAAGTTGCAGATAAAGTTACTAAAAAAGGTTCTTATAATGTAACAGTTACACCAAAAACAGACAAGGTTACTGGAAAAACAACAGGAACTGTATCTGTTGTAGCAGCAAGCCTTGCAGATGCAGAATTTACAGGAACTGGCGTAACAACTGCTGAAAACTACACTGGTTCTGAGATCACAAAGACAGCAAAACAGTTAGGTTCTCTTAAATTAGATGGTAAAGTTATCGATGATAGCGAGTACACGATCGAATACAAAAACAATGTAAATGCTGGTACTGCAAAACTTATCGTAAAAGGTAAGAACAGTTTTGAAGGAAGCGAGGCTGAATTCTCATTTACAATCAATGCAGCAAGTGTTTCTTCTGCAACAGCAAATAAATATGTTGAGATCATCGATACAACAAACTACAGTGATTATGCAGGATCTATGGGTGTTGTTGTAAAAGCTGAAAACGCAGATAAAAAAGAATTTACTTTAGTAGAAGGTACTGACTATACTGTAAAATATGATTGCGCTGATAATAAGCCTGAAGGAACTGTTACTGCAACGATCACAATCACCAACAAAAACTTCAAAGGTGGTGACGTAACAAAAACTGTTACATCTACAATCACAGCAAAAGCACTTAAAAATGCGGATATCAAATTACGCGAAACCGACTTCACTTATACAGGTAAAGCTATTGAAGCACCATTTGATGTTGTAATTGACGGAAAAGTTATCGACCCTACTTTATATGTTGCTTCTTACACAAACAACGTAAACGCTGGTACTGCAACTATCACTGTTACAGGAAAAGGCGAGAAATACAGCAATAAAGTTTCTGCAAAAGCTACTTATGTGATCAAAGCAGCTGATGCATCTAAACTGGAAGGTACACTTCCAAGCAAATCCTATAAAGGATACTCTCTGGAAGTTCCGGTAGATGAGATCAATGTAACATTAGACGGTGAAAAGATCAATGTAAAAGATAACTTTACTGTAACTTATGGTGAGAACCTTGAAATTGGTGATGGTACTGTAACATTAACACCTAAGAACGGAAACTTTACTGGAAGCAAAACATTAACTTTCAAGATTGTTGGAGAGCTGTTAAAAGGTGGAGATCTTGCATTCTATGATGAAAATGGCGTAGAGATCACTTATCCAGGATTTGATTATGATGGTACTGCTCATACATTTGGAAAAGTTAAATTCTCTACCGAAGGCACCAAATATCAGGATAATACTGCTTTCGCTGGCAAGTTAACAGAAGGAACCGACTATGAGATTAAATATGTAGATAATGTATACGGAAAAGATCATGTTGGTGCAGTTCTCGTAGTTGCCAAAGGCAAATTTGGCGGTGCATTTGAAGATGAAGATTTAGAGATTAAGAATGGTGTATACACTGACGCAGAAGGAAATCAGATTTCCAACGTTATTTATGCAGAAGGATTCTATATCATTCCTCAGATCATCCATGAGAATAACATCACTGTTTCAAACGCAACATATGCAGGTGGACTTCCGGTAAAACCACAGGTATCCATCAACATTAAAGGAAAAACTCTTGTTGAAGGCAAAGATTTTGAAGTAATCGTAAGCCTCAAAGACTATGAATTAGGTTTAGAGAGTGATGATATAAAAGCTAAACTTTCTGTACAGGAATTAGCAGCATTAGCACTGAACACAGACTTAGCTAATGCAACTACTGGAAATACTTTATATGCAGTTATCAGAGGTCTTAACGGTTATGAAGTAGCAGATGATGAGCCTGTTTCTATTCACAAGTGGGGTATTGATAAGTTTGACCTTGCAAATGCTGATGTAACAGTAGAAGACGGAAAAGTAACTGTAAAATGCGGTCGTGTTGACGTTGAAGCTTCCGAATATACAGTTGAACAGGCTGACGGAAAAGTAACTGTAACAGCAAACAAAAACAGCAAGAACTATACTGGCTCTAAGACAATCAGCGCAGCAACAGAAGATCAGAAACCAGGTGTACCGATGATCAGCAGCGTTAACGTTGTTGGCAACAAAGCAACTGTGATCCTTTCCGATGAATCTGACGGCGCTATGGGTTACGACTATGTAATCTCTAAAGACCGTGACTGCATCACAAACAAAGCTTATGATGCGGTAAACAAAAACCAGATCAAGACTGAGACTACATTCAACTATGTAGGTCAGGGAACATACTATGCATACTGCCATGCTTGGACACGTGACGAAAATGGTAAGAAAGTATTCAGCGATTGGTCAAACGCTTATCCATTCGTTGTATCTGCGATCACACCATCCCAGCCAACAGTTACAAGTGTGAGCGTAAATGGTTCTACAGTAACCGTAACTTACACAGAATCTGAGAACGCTACAGGTTATGACGTAGTTCTTGGAACATCTTCTAAGAAAGTAAACGGAGAAGTTCGTCCAGTTGGATATACTGATAAACTGGTTAAGAAGAATCAGAAACAGACTACTGTAACATTTGAAAATGTAGAAAAAGGAACTTACTATGTAGGTCTCCACGCATACAACAGAACAAACCCAGTTAATACTGATAAAGTATTCAGCCAGTGGTCAAATGTTAAGAAAGTAACTGTGAAATAATCCATTTGGGTAATTTAATACAAGATTCCTAAAAAGAACCCCCAGCCAATCGGCTGGGGGTTCTGCATACTAATAATATTTACTGACATCATTACGGAATTTTTCAAATAAAGGATAATAAACATTTATAATGTCCTCAAATTTTTCTGTTGCGAATGTCCCATCATAGTCATGTGCAAGTTGATTTCTTACACGTAACATTTGTAACCAACGGTCATCATCAATAATTCTATTTGTAAAAGACTGTTGCAAAGTTTCTCGAGGAGAACCGATAGCAAAATCAAGGATTTCAAGCTGTTTAATCAAAATATCCTTCATGACTTTCCAGGCAATGTCAAATGTCAGATTAAAATTTAAGACGGTTCCTTCCAATACAAAATCCGCTTTCGGATCAGCGTATCGGCTCTTTTCAAGATTTTTTAAACTTTTGCAAAATGTATTGTAACGATTAATATATTTGCTTTCCATATTTTTTAATATCCTCCAATAAAAATTTATTATGGATACTTTCATATTCAAAGATATCTATTTTACGAAGAGTATCTATCTCTGCCAGTTGTTCTTCTAATTGAAGAGTATCCTTACAACCATATACAACAAAATCAATGTCACTGGTTGGAGTGGCACACCCTGTTGCGAAAGATCCAAAAAGGTCTAAACGCTTTACATCATTTTTTTTACAAATTTCTGTCACTTGTTCTATCAATTCAGAAATAGGCATTACATTCATACATAAATCGCTCCTGGAAATAAATTTCAAAAATTAATTTGATATTGTCTTTAATAATTACATTCTTGGTTGGTAAAAAACATAAACAGCGTACATTTCATAGATATGTTTACATTTCATATTTTTTAATATCATCACATAAATTAGGGTCATTCCAATAACTTGACAGCTGATTGAACTGCAAAGCCATAACAACGGATCTTGGGTTATATAATCGTT
>CAYRKS010000172.1:0-4504 GCA_964424855.1 uncultured Lachnospiraceae bacterium | reverse complement strand
GTCTCTGACCGCACAGTATTTTGCGGCGAAGGCTTCCACCGGCTTTTGTGCGAAGGTAAAATCAAAGCTTTTTGCGCACATCCAGTCGCTTTCTTACACCGAGCTCGACACGCTCGGCTCGTCCACAATGATCACTCGGCTCACGAGCGATATCAACCAGGTGCAGTCGGGCTTGAATCTTTTTTTGAGACTTTTCCTGCGCTCGCCCTTCATCGTATTCGGTGCGATGATAATGGCGTTCACGATCGATGTGAAGTCTGCACTGGTATTTGCCGCGGCGATACCGATCCTCTCGGTCATCGTATTCGGTATAATGCTCATCTCGATACCGCTCTACAAAAAGGTTCAGAAGGCTCTCGACCGTGTTCTTTCGAGAGTTCGCGAAAATCTCTACGGTGTTCGCGTTATCCGCGCCTTCTGCCGCGAAAAGGATGAGGCGGAGCGTTTTTCCAAGGCGAACGATGAGCTTACCGCGATCCAGAAATTTGTCGGACGCATATCGGCTCTGATGAATCCGCTGACCTATGTTATAATAAACCTTGCGGTGATCCTGCTTCTTAAGGTCGGAGCCGATCAGGTCAACGACGGAAATCTGACTCAGGGAAATGTGGTCGCGCTCTATAACTATATGTCTCAGATACTTGTCGAGCTGATAAAGCTTGCCAACCTCATAATCACGCTCACGAAGGCAGTTGCTTGCGGAGATCGCATACAGTCGGTATTCGAGCTTGAGCCCTCGATGACCTATCCCGAAAAGCTCGAGGCAAAGCCCGAGAGCTCGGATGCGGTAAGCTTTGAGCACGTCACGCTGACCTATAAAAACGCTGGTGCGCCCTCGCTGACCGACATCAGCTTTTCGGTAAAGCGCGGACAGACGGTCGGAGTCATCGGCGGCACCGGCTCGGGAAAATCCTCACTCGTAAATCTCATTCCGCGCTTTTACGATGCTACCGAGGGACGTATCCTTATAAACGGTATACCAGTAAAGGAATATCCCAAGAACGAGCTTCGCAGTCTCATCGGAGTCGTTCCGCAGAAGGCACTGCTTTTCCACGGAACCATAGCGGACAATCTGCGCTTCGGAAAATCCGATGCCACGGCAGAGGAGATGAACGCGGCGGCAGCCGTTGCACAGGCGGCGGATGTCATTGCCTCCAAGGAAAAGGGACTCGATGAGGCGGTCGCTCAGGGCGGTAAAAACTTCTCGGGCGGTCAAAAGCAGCGTCTTACCATTGCGCGTGCGCTGGTGAAGAAGCCTGAGATACTGATCCTTGATGACAGTGCCTCGGCACTCGACTATGCCACCGATGCGGCACTTCGGACGAGTCTTTCGAATATGGAGGGCGATACCACCGTATTCATCGTCTCGCAGAGAGCTTCCTCGGTGAGATTTGCCGATCTTATTCTCGTTCTCGACGACGGTATGCTGGTCGGAGCCGGAACTCACGATTCACTGCTCGAGAGTTGCCCGGTATATGAGGAGATATATTACTCCCAGTTTGAAAGAAAGGATGAGGTGAAAGCGTAATGGCAAAGAAAAAAGCTCCGGGATTTGACCGCAAAAAGACTGTAAGACAGATACTTTCGCATATCGGCTCGTACAAATGGGGACTTGTCGCCTCGATCCTCCTCGCCGCTCTTTCGGTCGCGCTCACGCTTTATATCCCACTGCTCGTCGGTGATGCGATAGACCTAATGATAGATAAGGGGCAGGTCGATTTTGAAACGATCGGCGGTATATTCGTAAAGGTTGCGATCTGTACGGGAATTATCGCCGCGGCTCAATGGCTTATGAATGCCCTCAACAACCGCATAACCTATCAGATCGTCCGCGATATCAGAAACGAGGCGTTCGAGCGGATCGAGGAGCTTCCGCTCGCATATCTCGATTCTCACCCCTCGGGTGAGATCGTCAGCCGCGTTATCGCAGACACCGACACCTTTGCCGACGGTCTTCTCATGGGCTTTACACAGCTCTTTTCGGGAATTGCGACGATACTCGGAACGATCGGCTTTATGCTCTCGATCCATCCCGGAATAACCCTCGTTGTACTTTTGATAACTCCGCTCTCGCTCTTTGCCGCGGCATTTATCGCAAAGCATACCTACGATATGTTCCGTCGTCAGACCGAGGCGCGCGGTGAGCAGACGGCGATGATCGACGAGATGATCGGCGGTCAAAAGGTCGTTCAGGCGTTCGGCTATGAGGAGCGCGCGCAGAAGCAGTTTGATGAAGCGAATGAGGAGCTTCGCGCGGCATCGCTCAAGGCGATATTCTTCTCGTCTATAACCAATCCCTCGACCCGCTTCGTAAACAGAGTGGTCTATGCGGGAGTCGCGCTTGCGGGTGCGCTCACGGCAATAGCGGGAGGACTGACGGTCGGAGGACTCACCTGCTTCCTCTCGTATGCAAATCAGTACACCAAGCCCTTCAATGAAATTTCGGGCGTTATCACAGAGCTTCAAAATGCGCTTGCCTGCGCTTCGAGAGTTTTCGCGCTTATCGAGGAGCCGGCGCAGACCCCCGAGCCCGAGAACGCTCGTGTCCTTAAGGATGCGAAGGGAAGCATTGAGCTTGAACACGTTTATTTCTCCTACACACCCGAAAGAAAGCTCATTGAGGATTTCAATCTCAAGGTAAAGCCGGGACAGCGCGTTGCGATAGTCGGACCCACAGGCTGTGGAAAGACTACGCTTATCAATCTTCTCATGCGCTTTTACGATGTCGATTCGGGCGCGATAAGAGTCGATGGCGGGGATATTCGCGAGACCACGCGAGAAAGTCTTCGCAGAAGCTACGGAATGGTGCTTCAGGACACCTGGCTTCGCGCCGGAACGATACGCGACAATATCGTCACCGGAAAGCCGGATGCGACCGATGAGGAGGTCGAGGCTGCCGCGAGAGCTTCACACGCTCACAGCTTTATAAAGCGTCTTCCGAACGGCTATAACACGGTAATAGGCGAGGACGGCGGCGAGCTTTCGCAGGGACAGAAGCAGCTGCTTTGCATAACCCGCGTAATGCTCTGTCTGCCTCCGATGCTGATACTCGATGAGGCTACCTCGTCGATAGATACCAGAACCGAGCTTAAGATTCAGAAGGCGTTTGCGAGCATGATGCGGGGACGCACCTCGTTTATCGTTGCGCACCGCCTTTCGACCATTCGCGAGGCGGATGTTATCCTCGTCATGAAGGACGGACACATAATCGAGACCGGAAATCACGATGAGCTGCTTGCAAAGGACGGCTTCTACGCAAAGCTTTACAGAAGTCAATTCGCACATTGACAGATAAGAAACAAAATGTGAATTTGCACAAAAATTCACATTTTTTTCTTTTCACCAAAACAGGGCTTTCACGCTCGATTTGGTGAAAAAATGTGAAAAAAACCCGAAATGAACATAAAATTGACGGAAATGCCAAAACTTCATTCGGGCAGATTTCGAAATTCTGCGTTAGTTTGTCTGAAATTTGCGAAAGTAGACTTGACTTTTCACAAAAAATGTTGTATCATATTATATGGGATAAAAACGCAAAAGGAGAGTGAGTCTTATTCGAATAATCATCAGCGATGCGGACGGAACTCTGCTTTCGAACGGAAAATTGAAATATCCGCGCGATTTCGAGCGTATGCTGAAGGAGACCGCCGAAAGAGATGTACCCTTTGTCGTGGCGAGCGGTCGCACATTCGAGTCTTTGAAAAGGATTTTTTCCGATTTTGCCGACCGATTGATATTTTGTTCGTTTGACGGCGCATACATATCGGCAGGCTCAACGCCGATCGCCGATTTTCCTATCGACCGTGCTTCTGTAGATCATGCCTTGAGGCTTGATCCCGAGAATGTCATCGGAGCAGAGCTTTGCACGGCAAAGCGTTCGTATCTCAGTTCAAAAAGCACCTCACTTCACGACCTTGAAAAAAGGCGGCTCGGTGAGGAATATGCCGTATTCGATTCGATCCCCGAGTCGGTATATAAGATCATAGTTTTCACAAAGCGCGGAAAAAGCGTCGATATCCCGGGACTTCATCGGGTCTATCAAAGCGACCGCGTTTCGGAGTTCGTCCGAGAGGGAATAGACAAGTCATCGGCGGCAAAGCTCCTCTGCACGGAGCTTTCGACCGATCCGTCCGAGCTCATCGCCTTCGGAGACGGAGAAAACGACCGCACCTTGCTCGAGCTTTCGGGCTGTCCGGTCACGATATACGGTGCAAAGCACGAAATATTCGCGCTTTCCGAGCGTCACACCGCGAATGTCGCGGAGTACGCGAGAATGCTAATAAAACAGCTTCAATGAAAGGAAACACTTTCTAAATGGCTAAATATCACATCATAAACCTTGAGCGCAGTGAGCGAATCCCAAAGCTCATTGACGCGCTCTACGATCATCTGCCCGAGATCGAGGCGGATCGTGCGGTACTGATAACCGAGTCCTATCGGGAGACCGAGGGCGAACCGATCATCACTCGCCGCGCCCATGCCTTTAAGCACATCTGCGAGAATA
>CAYRKS010000171.1:0-4548 GCA_964424855.1 uncultured Lachnospiraceae bacterium | reverse complement strand
CCTCGCGCTCGATGGAACGGATCGAAGCAACAACGCGCTTCTTCTGCTCGTTGAAGTCGATGATCTTAACGGTCTTTACCTGACCCTGAAGCTCGCGGAGATCCGCGTCCTTCGGAAGACCCGACTGAGAAGCGGGGATGAATACGCGAACGCCGTTCGAAAGACCGATAACGCCGCCCTTTACAACGTCGATGATCTTAACCTCGATCGGCTCGCCTGCGTTTGCCGCGTCAACGACTGCCTGCCAGTTCTTAGCAACGTCGATGCGCTTCTTGGAGAGCTGTGCAACGCCCTCTGCATCGTTTACCTTAACAACGACAGCCTCGATCTCATCGCCCGGCTTGTAAGCGTCGGCAAGCTTGATCGAAGGATCATCGGTAAGCTCGGAATATGTAATGATTCCGGTGAACTTCGCGCCGATATCGACGTGAATTTCGTTGTCGGAGACCGACGTGACAACGCCGCTTACACGGTCGCCGTTGTTGATCGGACGAAGGGATTCGTCGATCATCTCCTCAAAAGTTTTTTCTGTGTTCTCGCTCATAATATTGTGAACCTCCTGAATAATTTCACCCGGCGTCGATGCGCCCGCGGCGATTCCCACCTTCATATGGGGTTTAACATACTCGAGCGGAATGGAGGAAGCATCTTCAATTAAATAAGTCAGCTTGCAATTCTGCTCACATATGGAAAAGAGTTTTTTGGTGTTCGAGCTCTCTTTTCCGCCGATAACCAACATCATATCCATTTTTCGGGATAGCTTCAAGACTTCATTCTGCCTATTTTCTGTTACACTACATATTGTATCATAAATTTTTGAATTTGTACAGACCTTTTTGAAAACTTTTTGCGATGAAGCCCATTCTTTTATGTTTTGCGTAGTTTGAGCTGTCAAAATAATAGGTTTATTGTACAAATTTTCGGTATCAATTTTGGCAATCAGCCCGTCTGTGGTCGGTGCGGCGATGATTTTTCCGCGCGCGAAGCTGATTATGCCCTCGACCTCGGGGTGCGAAGGGTCTCCGAGGATGCAAAAGACCGTTTCATCGGTCGTCTCGGTTCGGGCGATTTTTTGTATCCGACTGACGTGCGGACAGGTGCAGTCGATGATCTCGAGGTATTCGTTTGCCGCCGCCATCGCCGAAAGCTTCTCGGAAAGGCTGCGGGTTATCCCGTGCGCACGGGTACAGATTATCGTCGGGGTCTCGGCATTTGTCGTGTCCATGACTGACTCAAGCTCATCCTCGCCGATGATACGAACGCCGCGCGCCTCAAGCGATGCCAAAAAGCCGGGATTGTGGATGAGCTTTCCGAGCGTGAAGACCCGCTTTTCCGACTCAATCGCGCGTTCGACCTCCGAGACCGCATTTTTTACGCCGAAGCAGAAGCCCGCAAGGCTCGCGACCGTGATCTCAGGCATTTTCGGACTCTCCGCTTCCGCTCGGCAGCGCGGAATTTTTGATCCTGACGATATTGTCAAAGATCAGCTCCGCGCCGCGCTGATATTCATTGCTCCCGCCCTTTACAAAGCCGAAATCCTCGTATTCGATCGGTCTTCCGATGCGGATCGTGATCGGTCTGAAAAGGCGAACCTTGGAATTTTTCGTCTCGATGTACATCGGCAGCACCGGCACCTTCGCGTGCCAGACCGCCATCGCCGCGCCGCCCTTGACCTCGCCGCGCGTCGTCTCAAGCTCACAGCCCGCAAAGCGGTGTCCCTGCACGAACATTCCGACGACCTGCCCTTCCTCGAGCAGCTTTATCGATTTTTTTATCGAGCCGACCGAATTTCCCTTCCGATCGACCGGGAACGCACCGAGCGAGGTGATCAGCTTTCCGAGGATCGGGATGCCGAACAGCTCCTTTTTCGCCATGAAGCGTATCTGATGCTTGGTCGCGACCGCCATTACGATCACATCGAAGAAGGAAAGATGGTTCGAGCAGACCAAAAATCCGCCGTTTGCGGGTTCGTTTTCCGCGCCGACGACCTTTATTTTGAAGGCCTTTATTATAAATCCCGAGAGATTTTTGTGAAGTCGCTCGTAAAAGTTCATTTGGAACGCTCCGAGATTATCGAGATAGCCTTTTCGACCACTGCGTCAAAGTCGCCCGTGTTATCGAGCTCGATCGCATCGTCAGCCTTCACAGCCGGTGCTATCGCGCGGGTCGAATCGGCGTGATCACGCGCGGTCATATCGGCAAGCACCTCTTCAAGAGTCGTATCGATTCCCTTTTCGAGCAGCTCGCGAAGTCTGCGGCGCGCGCGCTCTTTAGGATCGACCGTGACGAAAAACTTTACGTCCGCATCGGGCAGGATCACCGTTCCGATGTCGCGTCCGTCCATTATCACGGGATTTTTGCGGGCAAAGCCGCGCTGAGCCTCAAGAAGAAATTCGCGCACTGCGGGTATCGCCGAGACCTTCGAGGCGTACATCGATATCTCGGGCGTGCGGATCGAATCGCCGACCGCCTCGCCGTCAAGGTAAACGACCTGCGAACCGTTTTCAAGCTCGACATTGACCGAAATCGACTTTAGCAGCTCGGTCATGCCCTCGCTGTCGCTCGGCTCAACGCCCGCGCGATATGCCGCGAGTCCGATCGTCCGATAGAGTGCTCCGGTGTCGAGATAGGTTATCCCGAGACGCTTTGCTATCTCCTTTGCCAGGGTGGATTTTCCCGCTCCGCTCGGACCGTCAAGTGCAATTTTAAGCATTTTTCGCAAAAGCTCCTTTCAAATAAAGCATTAAAAAGAATTTATGCAAATCGGAGATATTATCCTCCGCAGACCGCCGAATATGCGGCAAGATGTCCCGTCGAAAAGGCGATCTGTAGGTTGAAGCCGCCGGTATAAGCGTCAACATCGATGACCTCGCCCGCAAAATAAAGCCCCTCGATCAGCTTCGACTCCATCGTTTTCGGCGATATTTCCTTTACCGAAATGCCGCCAGAGGTGACGATAGCCTCATCGATCGGACGGAAGCGAACCGCCGTCAAGGTCAGCTCCTTGAGAGTCGAAAGCAGTCTGTGACGCTCCTCGCGCGTGATGACATTTACCTTCTTTCGCTCATCTATCCCGGAAAGGCGGATGATGACCGGAATAAGCTTTGCAGGGAGCAGATCACCGAGCGAATTTACAAAATCCTTGTTGGAATATTTCGCGAAATCGGATTGCAGACGCTTGTCGAGCGTCGCCTCGTCGAGTGCCGGCTTGAGGTCGATCTTCATTTTATAGCGCATACCGGGAAGCTTTTTCATGTGGCTCGAAGCGGACAAAATAAGCGGTCCCGAGAGTCCGAAATGCGTGAAAAGCAGCTCGCCCTGCTCCGAGAAAACCGTGTTTTTATTGGTATCCTCGACCTCGAGGCGCACATTTCGAAGCGAAAGTCCCATCAGCTCCTTCGCCCATTTTTCCTCGCATTCGACCGGAACGAGCGCGGGCTTGAGCGATGTGACCGTGTGACCGACCGCCTCGACCATTTTGTAGCCGTCACCGGTCGAGCCGGTCAGCGGATAGGACGCGCCGCCGGTCGCAAGGATCACCGCGTCAAAATCGTAGTGTCCGCGCTCGGTCTCAACGCCCGAAATTCGCTTGCTTTCTCCGTTTTCGACAATCACAAGCTTTTTCGCGCGCTCATTTATCGTCGTTACGCCGAGATGATTTATCGCCTGCTTGAGTGCGCCGCAGATATCCGCCGCCCGATCCGAGACCGGGAAAACGCGATTTCCGCGCTCGGTCTTCAGCTTTACCCCGTGCGATTCGAAAAAATCAATGACATCCTGCGGAGAAAAGGAATTCAGCGCGGTGTACATGAAGCGCGGATTGGTCAATGTGTTCGAAATGTGCGTATTGATATCGCTGTCATTCGTGACATTGCACCGTCCCTTTCCGGTGATCAAGAGCTTTTTTCCGAGACGATCGTTGCGTTCGATCAGCGTCACATCCGCGCCGAGCTCGGACGCGCATACAGCCGCCATCATTCCGGCGGCACCGCCGCCGATTATACCAAGTCTCATGACCGCTCCTTTCCGTCTTCCGAGCGTCCGTCATCGTGCGATTTTTCGTAGACATCGTATTCGTCCCATATCTGCTCAAGGCGACCGAAGGTGTCGGCAATCTCGCCCTGCTTTTTGCGTCCGATCGCGACGATCAGCGCGTTTATTATCGAGAGCGGCGCGACGAGCGAATCGACGAAGGATGCCATATCGCTCTTCGCCAGCAGAAGATCGTCGGCGGGAGCGGCTATCGGTGAGGTGATGCTGTCGGTTATCGCGACAACGTGCGCCGATTGGCTCTTCGCGTAGGCAAGCGCGTTGATTATTCGCTTCGAATAGCGCGGAAAGCTGATGCCGATGATCACATCGTCCTTCGAAATTCGCAGGATCTGCTCGAATATCTCAGAGCCGGAGGTCGTTCGAACGAGTCGGACGTGCGGGAAGATCAGCGCGAGGTAGTGGTACATGAAGCTCGCAAGCGACGAGGACGAGCGCATTCCGATGATGTAGATCATCTGCGCCGAGATCATTGAATCGACCGCCGAGTCGAAGCTC
>CAYRKS010000170.1:0-4564 GCA_964424855.1 uncultured Lachnospiraceae bacterium | reverse complement strand
CTTCGAATCGTCTATAGCTTCATCGTGTACGCATATCTGATCGGCGAGTGCCATTCGGGTATCGCGGTCGATCAGGCGGTAGACCCTTTTGAAGTGCGGATTTGTGATCTTTCCGACGTTTTCGCTGATCTTTATCCTCGGGATTATGTTCCCGTCCCCGTCCTCTATCGCCGCCAGCTTGTAAACTCCGCCGAACACCGGTGCGCTCGAGGCGGTTATAAGACGTTCGCCGACACCGAAGATGTCGATCTTTGCGTCCTGCATAAGAAGGTCGCGTATGAGATATTCGTCGAGCGCGTTCGACGCGACGATCTTGCAGTCGGGAAGTCCCGCCTCATCGAGCATTTTGCGCGCCTTTTTGCTGAGATATGCGATGTCTCCCGAATCGAGACGGATCGCGTAATTTGTTATTCCCTTAGGTATAAGTATCTCCTTTATCGCTTTTATCGCGTTCGGAACGCCCGATTTCAGCGTGTTATAGGTATCGACCAGGAGCGTTACCGCTTTCGGATAAAGCTCGCAGTAGGTCTTGAAGGCTTCGTACTCGTTGTCGAACATCTGTATCCAGCTGTGAGCCATCGTGCCGCTTGCCGGAACGCCGTAAAGCTCGTCGGTCAGCGTGCAGGCGGTTCCCGCACAGCCGCCGATATATGCGGCTCTCGCGCCGATCGTCGCCGCATCGGCTCCCTGAGCGCGGCGTGAGCCGAATTCGAGGACTGCGCGTCCCTTTGCAGCACGGCAGACGCGGTTTGCCTTTGTCGCGATGAGCGATTGATGATTTATCGTCAGAAGACTGAAGGTCTCTATAAGCTGTGCATCTATCGCGGGAGCGCGGATGGTCAGTATAGGCTCGCCCGGGAAGATCGGTGTTCCCTCGGGAACCGCCCAAATGTCGCCCTTGAAACGGAAATTCGCGAGATATTCGAGAAAGCCCTCGTCAAAGCAGCCCTTTGAACGGAAATATTCGATGTCTTCCTTTTCGAAATGCAGCTCCTCGATATATTCGATCAGCTGCTCGAGTCCCGCGGCTATGGCAAAGCCGCCGCCGTCGGGAATCTGCCTGAAGAAGAGGTCGAAATATACTATCCGATCCTTCCAGCCCTTCAGATAATAGCCGTTGGCCATCGTGTATTCGTAAAAATCGGTGAGCATTGCGCGGTTGGGTTTAGTTGTCATTTTGATCTCCGTTTCGTTTTTCTTCACGCCTGAGCTTGAAATAGGCGTATGAGCGTTTTGTCTCGCGTATCGCCGCGATGACGAGCTTTGTCAGGATATGGAACACAAGATACGAACCGAGTCCGACACCGAGCGACCAGAGCAGAATAAGTCCGCAGGAGGATAAATATTCGTCAAGCTCGTTGCCGAGCGTAAGGGTGGAGACTATCGGCGATATGACTCCGTGGAGCGTAAATATACCGAGTGCGCGAAGGCAGGAAAAGCCGAACTCGCGAAAGGCTTTTTTATAAAATGCGAATACCGGTGAGCTCGGCTCCTCGAGGCAGGCAGTCGCTTCGAATATTCCCCAGAGCAGCCCGAGGATGATCGGTATGAGGAATATTTCGACTATCATGACCGCAAGTCCCTTGAAAAAGCTGCTGTTTCGGTCGAGATAGCCGGTTACGCCGTTTATGACCTCGAGTCCCGCAAATATCACGGCGATGAGGTAGAAATATATTTTCCGTGGTTTTGACATATCAATTCTCCTTTTTTGTTGGGATCAAGAGCGAAAGTGCCGAGGTGAGGATAAAGGTGGCGAGTCCTATGCCTATCGAATATCTGAATATCACCAGCGATTCATAGATCGATATCGTGAAAACGGCATCGACCGCAAGGCAATAGGCCGCCTCATATATCAGCTGACAGAGGAAGGAGTGGATAAGCAGTGTCAAAAAGAGCTTCAGAAGTGCGAACAGTATCGCACGCGCCCCCTTTTTGTCGGTCAGGAGCCGCCGTGAGGTGTTTTCGACGATACCGCGCAGAAGCCCGATGAGCGCGGGTATGAGCATGATATCGAAAAGATAGGTGTAAAGCCCGGAGTACGCTTCTCCCTTAGAATAGTCCGAGTGGGAAAGTATCCCCGCAAGCAGCTCGAATATCAGCGTGATCGCGATAAAGCTCGCGAAGCTGATCCTTCGGCGGTCGAGTTTATAGCTGTTTTCAGTAATTGTTATCATCCTTTCGTTTGGCGGTAAATATAGGTCTTACTGCTTTTCCTCGAGCGACAGCTTGTATTCGAGCGCATCGCATAGGGCGGTAAAGCTCGCTTCGATTATGTCGTTCGAAACTCCGACCGTTGTCCAGACCCGCTTTGAGTCGGTCGATTCGATCAATACCCGAACCTTTGCCGCTGTCGTTGAATTTGCCTCGATGACGCGAACCTTGAAGTCGGTGAGCTTCACATCGGATATAACCGGATAAAATACCGTGAGAGCCTTTTTCAGCGCGATATCGAGCGCATTGACCGGACCGTTTCCGAGCGAGGCGGTGGTCTCGGTCTGATCTCCGACGCTCACCTGTATCATCGCGCCCGACTGGAGCTTTCCGTCGGTCGAGGGAAAATCATCGGTCGCCTTGTATATGAGAACGGTGAAGTGTGGCTTGTAGTCGCAGATCAGACGCTTGGTCAAAAGCTCAAAGCTCGCATCGGCGGCTTCGAACTGCCAGCCGTCATGCTCAAGCTCCTTGAGCCTTTCCATCACAAGTGCGGTCTCGGGCGACGAACGCTCAAGCCCGGGGACGAATGCCTTTGCCTTTTCCACTATCGTCGAGCGTCCCGAAACCTCGGATAGGAGCAGACGGCGTTTGTTTCCGACGAGCGTCGGGTCGATATGCTCGTAGCAGCCGTCAAGCTTTTCTATCGCGTCGATGTGCATACCGCCCTTGTGCGCAAAGGCGGATTTGCCGATGTATGGCTTTGTCGGGCGGGTCGCGACGTTTGAAATGTCGGATATCCTTCGTGCAGTTTGCCGAAGAGAAGAAAGCTTGAGATTTTTTCCGCATTTCCTATTGCATTTTAGGATAAGATTTGGTATAATAATACTGAGGTCGCAATTTCCGCAGCGTTCTCCGATCCCGGTAAAGGTGCCTTGAACCATTTTCGCTCCCGACTCGACCGCCGCCAGTGCATTTGCCACGGCAAGCCCCGAGTCATCGTGTGAGTGTATGCCGATCCGAGCGTTCGGAAAGCGTGCGCTAACCTCGGCGGTCATCTCGGATATAGCGTTCGGGAGGGTTCCGCCGTTCGTATCGCAGAGGGTTATGCAGTCGGCTCCCGCCTCTATCGCCGCCGCGAGAGTTTTCATCGAATATTCGCGGTCAAAGAGAAAGCCGTCGAAGAAATGCTCCGCGTCGAATATGACCTCACCGAGCCTCTCCTTGAGATATTCAACGGTCGAGGCTATCAGCTCAAGATTTTCCTCGGGCGAAACGCACAGGACTCTTTCGGCGTGAAGGCGGTGCGCCTTGCCGAAAATTACCGCGCAGTCGGTTCTTGCCGCCAGAAGGCTGGCGAGCGAAGGGTCGTTCTCGGGCTTTATCCCGCGCCGATGGGTCGAGCCGAAGGCGGCGAGCCGCGCGTTTTCAAGCTTTACCGAGGCGGCAAGCTCAAAGAACTCCGCGTCCTTCGGGTTTGAGCCGGGATTTCCGGCTTCGATGTAATTCACGCCGAACTCGTCGAGCGCACGCAGGATATAGAGCTTGTCCTGCACAGAATATGAGATTCCCTCGCCCTGCGCTCCGTCACGCAGAGTGGAATCGAAAATTTCGATCATGTAATCATTCCTCGCAAAAATTAAGCAGTCGGTGTCTTAATAGAGTATATATATATTATATGACAAAAATCGTCCGCTGTCAAGAGGAAAAGCAAATATTAAGCGGTTGAAAGCTCGTCGGAGCATTTCGACGATAAGAAAGGATGACTGAAAATGATATACATTGTTGAAGATGATGAGAGCATACGCGAGATGGTGGGGTACGCCCTTCGAAATTCGGGCTATGAGGCGATCGGCTTTTCCTGCGGAGAGGAGCTTTTTTCACAGCTCGGAGATGGTGAGCTTCCCGATCTCGTACTGCTCGACATAATGCTCCCGGGTGAGGACGGACTTGCGATAATGAAAAAGCTTCGCGCCGAGGAGAAAACCTCGCGCCTTCCGATAATACTCGTCACCGCAAAGACCACCGAGCTTGACAAGGTGCGCGGTCTCGACATGGGCGCGGATGATTATATAACCAAGCCCTTCGGAATAATGGAGCTGGTCTCGCGGGTAAAGGCACTTCTCAGGCGCACGGGACAGCGCGAGACGGTCACACTGTCCTTCGGTGACATCCGCATCGACGATTCCTCGCGCCGCGTCACAGCCTCGGGAAACGAGGTGGAGCTCACCTACAAGGAATACGAGCTTTTGAAATATCTGCTCACGAATCTCAACCGTGTCATGCCGCGCGATAAGATACTCTCGGATGTCTGGGGCTTCGACTACGAGGGCGAATCGCGGACGGTAGATATGCACATAAAGACACTTCGACAGAAGCTCGGCTCTGCCGGCTCGGCTATAAAGACCGTCCG
>CAYRKS010000169.1:0-4580 GCA_964424855.1 uncultured Lachnospiraceae bacterium | reverse complement strand
GCCTTGCGAGCATACGGCTGTTCTGATTGCGCAGGACTCCGAAATGTATCTGCATGACCAGTCCGCGCTTCTTGTATTCGCCGGCAAGGAAGCTGAGGAGCGCGGTCTTGAATTTGCAAAGCTCCTCACTTGTGACGGCTCCGTCGGTGGCGACCGCCTTCTTGAATATCTCGTTGACCTCATAGGGGTTCGTGTCGATGAACTCGCGGTACTCGTCAAGACCGTGATCCGCCGTCTTGCAGCCGAGCGACACGAAATAGTCGAGGCGGTTTATGTACGCGCTCTTGAGCGACGCGAAATCGGTGATCTCGACTCCCGCCGCCTCGCCGAGCCTTTTGTAATAGTCGGCAAGCCCCGGCTTGTTGATGTTAACGCCCTTGTCGGGTCTGAACGCCGGAAGCACCTTCACGCCGAAGGAGTCGTCCGAGGCGAGCTTTTTGTGCCACTCGAGCGAGTCGGCGGGATCGTCGGTCGTGCAGAGCAGCTCAACGCCCGAGCTCTCGATTATGCTTCGAACGCTCATATCGGGCTGTGCGAGCTTTTTGTTGCAGGTGATCCAGAGCTCCTCGCAGTTCTCCTCGTTTATCGGGAGAGTGCAGTCGAAGTAACGCTGAAGCTCGAGGTGGCTCCAATGATAGAGCGGGTTGCCGATCAGCTTCGGCATTATCGAGCAGTACGCCTTGAACTTGTCGTAGTCGGAGGCATCGCCGGTTATGTATTTCTCGTCAACGCCGCACTGACGCATGGCACGCCACTTGTAGTGGTCTCCGCCGAGCCAAAGCTCGGTGATGTTGTCGTAGGTCTTGTCCTCCGCGATCTCCTTGGGCGAGACGTGGCAGTGGTAGTCGATTATAGGAAGCTTTGCGGCGCACTCGTGATAGAGTGCCTTAGCGACCTCGTTCGACAGCAGGAAATTCTTTCCCATAAAGGTCTTCATCGGTAAATTCTCCTTTAAGTAAGCCTTACGCTTTATATAGAGCCGCGCTCGGCAGCCTTCTGCCCGCGATTCTGTTTCTATTATACCACAGAATCGTTAAAATTTCAATACCAATTGAAAAATTTTATCGAATATACTTGCGTTTTTCTTCAAAATGTGATAAAATATAAATATCAATAAATTTGTCCGGAGGAAACAACAATGTCAGCAATTTACAAGACTCCACTCGAGCTCGACTTCGAAACGCTTCGAAGCCCCATCGACACCGTGAACGACCTGCCGACGCTGAAGAACCGCTTTGAGCTGCTTATGAAGTACGATCTTCATCTTCACACGAGCTTCTCCTTCGACGGCGAGAGCAGCATAGACGAGGTCGCCGAGGCGGCGATAGCCGCCGGACTTCGCGGCATTGCGATAACCGACCACTGCGATATCGACGGGGTCCTCGACGAGATATACCCGCCCTACCTCCCGGGTGAGCTGCGCACGGCGATATACGAGGCGAAGCGGCGTTACGGCGGAAGGCTCGAGATACTTCACGGCATCGAGCTGGGTCAGCCGCACGCCTGCCCCGGCAAGGCGCGGATATTGCTCTCGAAGTTCGACTATGATTTCGTCATCGGCTCGCTTCACAATCTCAAGGGCTATCCGGACTTTTATTTCCTGAAATTCGATCGGATGGAGGAGCGTCAGCTCGACTACATCATAAGGCGTATGTTCAACGAGCTGCAAAAGATCGTCAAGTTCGAGTGGCAGTACAATGCGCACACCCGCCGCCACGTTGACACCCTCGCGCACGTCACCTACATCTCGCGCTATCTCAAGGAGTGCGGCGTGGAGCTCGACCTTATGAGCTACGAAGCCGAGTGGCGCGAGCTTTTCAAGGCGATGGTCGAGAGCGGCGTTGCGCTCGAGATAAATACCTCCAACCTTCGAAAGGGAGGCGAGCTGATGCCCTCTCTCGGGCTTATCCGTCTGTACATCGACTGCGGCGGCTACCGCTTTACGCTCGGCTCTGATGCGCACAAGGCCTGTGATGTCGCCGCCGACTTCGATACCTTCGCAAAAACGGTGGAGCTGATATAGCGTCGGGTCTCCGACCGAGCCGATTTCGATAATACGGCTGACATCGGACGATCGTTGCTCTATCGAACGGCTCAAATAAGCCGACTCGCAGACCGAAGTCAAATAAGTCTCCCGCGATGAGCAAGCGACATAAAGTCGGCGAAGCCGTTTCGCCGAAAGGCGATGCCCCGACAACTCGCCGCTCATTCCCCGAGCCGCAGGAGCTTGAGCAAGCCGCTTTTATCTCGCGCTTTTTCGCTCTAGGGTAGCATCGAGTGCGGCTAAAGTCTTGCCGAAGTCTTCGCGCCTTGCAACAGGCTGCTTCAAGCTCGCGCTGTTCCCACTCGGGGTAGCATCGAGTGCGGCTAAAGTTCCGCAGACGGCGTTTCCGACTGCCCGCAAAGGCGCGTCGGAGCTTATCCGTCGGCTCAATAAGCTCGCGAGGGCTCAAAATCACAAAATCTTATAAAATCAAAATAACCTCTGTCCCGAAGCGTTTGAAGTGCTTCGGGAGAGGCGCGGAGGGAGCAAAATGCCAAGGCGTTAATACCATAACGGTAACGCCGAATCGGCAAACGCCGAAGGTGAACATCCCAAAGGTGTGAACACGCTAAGGCGCAAACGCTCTTAAAAAAGGCAAACGCCGAATCGGCAAGCACCGAGAGCGAACGCTCGAGGGACAAAGCCCAAGCCCCATGGCGGCGACCTTGCCCCTCCGATATAACCGCAACAGAAAGGACACACAATGCTTGATTCAACATTCAGCCTGCTGTACCCGAACGGGGAGAAGCCGGCAGGCGAGAAGGTGCGAATATCCGACGAAGTGATCACCGAGCTCGGTCTCGACTTCCTGATCGACCTCAAAAATTCGAACCTCGCAGACTATCTTACGACCGACAAGGAGACCATCGAGTACCGCCTCGCCACAATGGAGGATCTTCTCGAGAATCCGACACTTGTCGATACGCTCAAATCGACTCTCAAGCTGCTCAACGATATCGTTGAGCTCAGACGCATAAAATCCGAGACCGAGGTCGCGAAGAATTACCTCTACAGCATAACCGAGATCGAGCTCTACATCGACATCGTTTCGAGACTCGCGAAGGGCTTCCAATCGGTTCGCGGAAACGTGAAATCCGAGGCGTTTCGCAAAATGACGGATACGATCGTCGAGCTGTCCGAGTCGGACTATTACCGCGACCTCAACCGCCAGCTCGGTGAGCTTACCGCAAAGGTACACGAGGTGAAATCGATCACGATCGGCGTAAACCTCGACAACGAGTTCCGCCCGGTCGATGCCGGAGTGGTCTCGCTGAACGCCGAGCAGTTCAAGTCGGGAAAGGTCATCGACAAGATACTCCGAATGGACTTCAAGGACGGCGACTACACCTGCATCGCGCCGCTCATCCCCTACACCCGTTCGAACACCGACAACGCGAAGATCGCGTTCACCAACGCCTTCAACAACGCGATGAACGACATTTTCAAGTCGGATATCCGCGCGTGGCGGCAGCTCGTGCAGGCGTATGTCCTCTCGAACACCGATTTTCTCTTAAGGATAATGCCCGAGATCGAATTCCTAACGAAGGCACAGCATCTCATGCTCGCGCTCAAGAGCCGCGGCGAAAATCTGGTAAAGCCCGAGATCATGCCGATGGAGTCGCGCGATTTCGAGCTCAAGGGACTGTACAATCCCTGCGTCGCGCTCAAGGTCAACGCGAAGATGGTCAAGAACGATATAAATTTCGACGAAAACGCGAAGATATACGTCCTGACCGGTCCCAACCGCGGCGGTAAATCGGTCATCACCTGCGCGATCGGTCAGGCTCAGGCTCTGGCACAGCTCGGACTCCCGGTTCCGGCGGACAGCGCGCGCATCTCCCCCGTGACGGCTATATATACGCATTTCCCGGCGGGAAGCGACGGCGACGAG
Source organism: uncultured Lachnospiraceae bacterium (assembly GCA_964424855.1). Classification (GTDB taxonomy): domain Bacteria; phylum Bacillota; class Clostridia; order Oscillospirales; family CAG-272; genus Flemingiibacterium. Next base: position 645 of record CAYRKS010000169.1, on the reverse strand, counting down.
GCTATCGAAAAGGGACGACTCGGCGAGGAATGCGCAAGGCTTGCCGAGATATTCAAGACCCTCGACCGCAACAGCCTTATACTGCTCGACGAGTCGTTCAGCTCGACCGGCTCCTATGAGGCATCGTATATCGCGTCGGAGGTGCTGACCGGCTTCTCGATGATCGGGTGCCGTTGCTTATTCTCGACACATCTGCACGAGCTTTCGAATCAGCTCGACGAGATCAATAAAAAGTGTGCCGAAAACGGCGGCTCGCCGATAGACACGCTGGTCGCGGGCATCCACGGCAGTGAGCGTTCGTTCGAGATCATTCGCGCAAAGCCCGACGGAAAATCCTACGCCCGCGATATCGCCGAAAAGTTCGGTCTCTCCTACGAAAAGATCATGCAGGCCGCAAAACGGTGAGGCGCGAGGGAGAGGAGACCCCTTTCCATAGGCTCCTCGGCGCATACCACCCGAGCTTGCGCGAGCTCCGGCAAACAAAATTCGATCAAATACTGCCTCTATCCCGAGACTCATTCCATTGTGTAAAAAGGTTTGGGGGGAAGTGGGGGAGGCTTGGAGGGGGCGGAACCACCCCTTCCAGTAAATGGCGGGTTAGCCCCCCGCCCGATTAAAGTAAGGAACAAACAAGATAGCAAAATT
>CAYRKS010000168.1:0-4642 GCA_964424855.1 uncultured Lachnospiraceae bacterium | reverse complement strand
TGCTCCTCGACAAATTCCTCGAAGAAGAGGTTCAGAATGTCGCCCTTCTTGTGGCGAGCTTCATAGTGAACGCCCTTTTCGTCCGCGATCTTCTTCGCTTCCTCGGTCGTCGCGATCTCGTTGAAGTCAACGCCCGAGTACTTCTTGACAGCATCCACCATAGTGATGCGCTCGAACGGCTTTCCGAGATCCATCTCGACTCCGTTGTATACGATAGTGGTGGTTCCGAGGACTTCCTTCGCGACATAGCGGAACATATTTTCGGTCAGATCCATCATTCCGTGATAGTCGGTGTACGCCTGGTAAAGCTCCATCAGCGTGAACTCGGGATTGTGTCTGGTGTCACAGCCCTCGTTACGGAAGACTCGTCCGATCTCGTAAACTCTTTCGAGTCCGCCGACGATGAGACGCTTTAAGTAGAGCTCAAGCGATATTCTCAGCTTGAAATCCTCATCGAGCGCATTGTGGTGAGTCTCGAAGGGTCTTGCCGCCGCGCCGCCCGCATTCGAAACGAGCATCGGGGTCTCGACCTCCATAAAGCCCTGCGAATCGAGATAACGGCGGATGGTGCTGATGATCTTCGAACGCTTGATGAAGGTGTCCTTGACCTCGGGATTCATGATGAGGTCAACGTAACGCTGTCTGTAGCGGATGTCGGTGTTGGTGAGTCCGTGGAACTTCTCGGGAAGTATCTGAAGGCTCTTCGAAAGCAGTACGATCTCGCTTGCGTGGATCGACGGCTCGCCGGTCTTGGTCGCGAAGACCTCGCCCTTTACGCCGACGATATCGCCGATGTCGAACTTTTTGAAGCCCGCGTACTCCTCCTCGCCCACACAGTCGCGCGCAACATAGACCTGTATGCTGCCCTTGAGATCCTGAATGTGGCAGAAGGATGCCTTGCCCATGACACGCTTCGACATGAGTCTTCCGGCGACGCTGACCGTCTTGCCGTTCATCTCGTCAAAATTGCCGGTAATGCCGGTCGAATGGTTCGTGACATCGTACTTGGTTATCGTGAAGGGATCGTTCCCCGCCTCCTGGAGCGCGGAGAGCTTTTCGCGGCGAACCTTGATAAGCTCGTTTATATTTTGCTCGGTCTGATTCTGATTGCTCTGATTTTCAGCCATTGTTGTTTCCTCTTTGATCTGTAAAATTGATTTGTCGGTGTTGCTCTGAAATTACGACTTCTTGCGGATCGCAAGTATTCTGAGCTTGATAACTCCGTCGGGTGCCTCGACCTCGGCGACATCGCCGACGCGCTTTCCGATGAGTGCCATGCCGATCGGCGACTGATCCGAGATGTTGTTCTTCAGCGGGTCTGCCTCGTTCGTACCGACGATGTTGTACTCGTCCTCCTCGTCGAACTCCTCGTCGAGTACCTTAACGGTCATTCCGAGGTTTACAACGTCGTCCGAAAGCTCGCTCTCGTCGATGACGACGACATTCTTGAGTATCTCCTCGAGCTCGTTTATTCTCGTCTCGACCTTTGCCTGCTCGTTTTTCGCCTCGTCATACTCCGAGTTCTCCGAAAGGTCTCCGAACGAACGTGCGACCGCGATCGCCTCCTTGACCTCGACACGCTTGGTATTCTTCAAAAAATCCAGCTCGTCGGTCATCTTCTTGAGACCTTCGGCGGTGAGAATTAAAGGTTTGTTTGCCATGATGCTTTTTGCTCCTTAAATTATTTTTGACTGCTTTGCAGAATTTCGACCGCTCTCTGAAGCTGATTGTCCTCAGAGTCGGTTATTTTATAGATGCTTTTGTTTGCGAGAGACTCGTCAAGCTCGACCTCGACATCGGGCGCGATGCCCTGCCCCTCGAAATTGTCCGAAAACGGCGGGCAGTAGAGCCGATAGGATATCCCGACTCCGGTTCCGTCGGCAAGTCCGACAACCGTCTGCACGGTTCCCTTTCCGTAGGTGTTGGTTCCGACGACAGTCGCCTTTTCGTAGTCCTTCAGCGCGGAGGTGAAAAGCTCCGCCGCGCTCGCCGTCGAGCCGTTCGTCAGAACGCACATCGGAAGCTCGAGCGAGGACTCGTCCGATTTGTAGGTCTCGACCACATTCCCGTCCTTGTCGGTGATACGAACGATCGGACCCTCGGGCAGGAGATAATCGAGTATCTCGACTATCGAGCGGAGGTCTCCGCCCGGATTGTATCTGACATCGAATATCAGCCTCGAAACGCCGCCCGAGATCAGCGTCTCGCACGCCTCCTTGAACTGCGACGGAGTGCCGAGATCAAAGGAGAGTATTTTTACGATTCCGATCGTCGGATCGGACTCGAGTACACGGCTCATGACCGACTGCTCGTTCACATAGCCGCGCTTTATGCGAAAATCGATAAGCTCCTCGCCGCGAAGCACCGTGAATTCGGCGTAGGTTCCCGCTTCGCCCTGAAGCTTTTTTACCGCGGAGGTGTAGCCCAGCTCCGCGACCGATTCGCCGCCGACATAGACCACCGTATCGCCCGGCTCGACTCCCGCCTCGAGTGCCGGAGAATCGGGCATGACGCTGACTATCTCGATCAGCTCGTTCTGGTATATGACCATGACTCCGATACCCTGCATCTCGGCGTTCGTGTCGGCAACAAGCTCGGCGTACTGCTCCTTGTCGAGATAGTAGGCGTATTTATCGCCCGTGCCGTAGACATATCCACGCAGAGTTTCGTCGATCAGGGTCTCCTCGTCAAGCTCGCCGATGTAATAATTTCGATAGAGCGAATCGACCGCACTTAGCTTTTCAAAGAGCCTTTGACTCTCGTAAAGCTCGTTCAGCTCGCTTTTATAGCGGTTTCCGACCGCAACGAAGGTTATCTGAAAAGTGATCAGAGCCGTTAAGAGTATCAGAACGATCGCGACTCCGAGCGAAATCCTTTTTGACATTGAAAAGCCTTTCGATTTGATAAAATTATATTCCCTTAAATGAAATAATATTCAGTCTCAGTCCTTGAAATACTGGCGGTGGTTGACCCACTCGCCGTTCACACGGATCGAGAAGTGGCAGTGGTTTCCGGTCGATTGTCCGGTCGAGCCCGCCTTCGCGATGACCTGACCGCGCTTCACCTTGTCCCCGACCTTGACGCAGAGCTTCGAATTGTGCGCGTAAAGCGTGAAGATTCCGCCGCCGTGGTCGATCATTACGTAGTTTCCGTAGCTCCAATGCTCGGTCGCGGTCACGACCGTTCCGTCGTTCGCCGCGTAAATATCAGTGGCGTAGGGTACGGGGATATCAACGCCGTTGTGATACTCGGGCTTTCCGGTGAGCGGACTGGTTCGATAGCCGCACTCGGAGGTTATCCGCGTGTAGGTCGTCGGCACCGGCCAGAGCAGCGTTCCGCCAACGTATTTGCTGTTTTTCTTCTTTTCCTCTTCCTCAAGCTCCTTGATCCGCGCCTCGAATTCGGCTTCGACCTTTTCGAGCTGCTTTTGGAGTGCCGCAGTTTCGCTCGTGCTGCTTGCGATCTTCTTGTTCAGAGATTCGATGTAGCTCTCGTTCTCCGCCTTCTTGGTCTCAAGCTCCGCTTCATCGAGCCTCAGCTGCGCCGCGACCGCCTCCTGCTCCGACTTCTGATTCTCGAGGTCTATGCGCTCCTCGGTCAGATCGGCCTTGTCATCCTTCAGCTCGTTCATTATTCGGTTGTCGTACTCGAGCATCGTTCCGATGCGATCGACCCTCGAAAGAAAGTCCGACAGACTCTCCGCGCCGAATAGCATCGCAAGATACGAAGCATCTCCGTCCTCGTGCGTGACACGCAGACGCTCCTTGAAAAGCTCGTATTTCGTGTCGTATTCCGACTGCTTGTCGATTATCTCGAGCTCCTTAGCCTTTATGCTGTCCTCGAGAGCCTCGATGTATTCGTTCTGGAGATCGATCTTCTGGATCATCAGCGTCAGCTCCTTGTCGAGCCGGCTCTTGTATTCGAGCGCGGACGAGACCGAGCGCGATGCAGAATTAAGCTCGCTCTTCACCTTGGTCAGATCCGAGCTTATCTTCGACATCTGATCCTGAAGACTCTGAACCTTCGAGTCGTTGTTGTATTTCGTTGTCGCCGCGCTTATCGGCTCGAAAACCGATACCGAGGTTCCGACCGATGCCGCGATGAGCAAAAGCGCAAGCACTCTCGCAAGTCTCTTGTTCGAATTGGGCTTCTTCATTAAATACCTCTCTTGCTTCGTAAGGCGCAAAAATGCGTCACGCCTTCAGATATTTTCTCGTGGAGATCGTACTTCCGATGATGCCCGTCACGACTCCGATGCCGACAAAGGCGATAGCCACAAGCGAACGGATGTCCGCAAAGCTGAGGATCGTGAGCATATTGAAATTGTCGCCGATCATGGTAACGACATAGCCGTACATATACCATTCGATCAGATAAGCGATACCGCTCGCGATGAGTCCGATCAAAACGCCCTCAAATATGAACGGCAGTATGACGAACCAGTCGGTCGCGCCGATGTAGCGCATTATCGTTATCTCGGTACGTCTCGAATGCACCGCCAGCTTTATCGTGTTGATGATAACGAAAATGCTGACGACGAACAGTATCACCATGAACCATATAAGCACCATCGAAACACCGCTTTTCAGCTTTTCGATAGTCGTCGCAATGTCGAGACGGTCGTTCACCTTGGCAACACCGT
>CAYRKS010000167.1:0-4663 GCA_964424855.1 uncultured Lachnospiraceae bacterium | reverse complement strand
TCGTGGGGCTATCAGGTCTGCGGCTATTACAGTCCGACCTCACGCTTCGGAACGCCCGAGGACTTCAAGTATTTCGTGAACAAAATGCACGAGAACAGCATCGGAGTCATACTCGACTGGGTGCCGGCGCATTTTCCGAAGGATGAGCACGGGCTTTATGAATTCGACGGAGGTCCGCTGTACGAATATCAGGGCAGAGATCGAATGGAGCATGATATTTGGGGAACGAGATTTTTCGATATCGCACGAAACGAGGTCGAATGCTTCCTGATATCGAACGCGCTATATTGGCTGCGCGAATTTCATGTCGATGGTCTGCGAGTCGATGCCGTTGCTTCGATGCTCTATCTCGACTTTGACAGGCTGCCGGGCGAATGGATACCGAACGAGAACGGCGGAAACGAAAATCTCGAGGCTATAGCCTTTTTCAAGAAGCTCAACGGAACTATAGCCGGGGAATTTCCCGATGTAATGATGATAGCCGAGGAATCGACCGCGTGGCCGATGGTCACAAAATCGACGCTCGACGGCGGCTTGGGCTTCTCCTTCAAATGGAACATGGGCTGGGCAAACGACACCTTCGATTATGTCGCGACCGACCCGATATTCCGAAAATACAAGCACGAAAAGCTCACCTTCCCGATGATGTATTCGCTCAACGAGAATTACATCCTTCCGGTCTCGCATGATGAGGTCGTACACGGGAAGAAATCACTGCTCGACAAAATGTTCGGCAGCTATGAGCAAAAGTTTGCCGGAGATAGGCTTTTCATGGCATATCAAATCTGCCATCCCGGCAAAAAGCTGACCTTCATGGGCAGCGAATACGGTCAGTTCCGCGAGTGGGATTATCAAAATCAGCTCGAGTGGTTCATGACCGGCTACGATATGCACTCAAAGCTTTGGCAATACACCGCCGAGCTGAACCGCTTCTATCTCGAAAACCGAGAGCTTTGGGAGCTGGATTTCAGCTGGGACGGCTTTGAATGGCTCGAGCCCGAGCTGAGGGAGCTGAATATAATCGCGTTCAGGCGACTCGACCGAAAGCGAAACGAGCTCATTGCGATATTTAATTTCGCGCCGGTCGATCGTATGGATTTCAGGCTCGACGGCTTGAAGCATCCGAGATATATCGAGGTTTTCAACTCGGACAAGACGGAATACGGAGGTGAAGGGCTGTTAAATAAGGGGGTAATCGATACGGTCAAGGGCGGACGTTCGCTGAAGCTGCACCTTCCCGGACTCTCGGCGGTGATATTAAAGCCGTCGGCACGAGTGAAGAGCGGTGATCGATCGTGATCGGCGGAAAAACAAAATTCGGCAAAAAGCCGAGGCTTTAAGCAAACGGCATAGCGAAAACGACCTATAAGTCATTTTTGCAGGAATAAAGGAGGTTAATTATGTATAACAAGAAGGAATGCGTTGCAATGCTCCTTGCCGGAGGGCAGGGAAGCAGACTTTATACTCTGACCGAAAAGACCGCCAAGCCGGCGGTTCCGTTCGGAGCAAAATATCGGATAATCGATTTCACGCTCTCAAACTGCGTGAACTCGGGGATAGATACGGTCGGAGTTCTCACTCAGTATCAGCCGCTCGTGCTGAATGAGTATATCGGGAACGGTCAGCCGTGGGATCTCGACCGCATGAACGGCGGAGTCATGGTGCTTCCGCCTTATCAGGGCAAAAAATCCGCCGACTGGTACAGCGGAACGGCGAACGCGATCTATCAGAATCTGAACTTTATCGAACGCTACGATCCCGATTATGTTCTTGTGCTTTCGGGCGACCACATTTACAAGATGGATTACAGCGCAATGCTCGATTATCATAAGCGCATGGGAGCGGCGGCGACAATTGCGGTTATTGATGTTCCGCTCGAGCAGGCGAGCCGCTTCGGAATAATGAACACCGACGAAAACGGACGAATAATCGAATTTGAAGAAAAGCCGGCACAGCCGAAGAGCACGAACGCCTCGATGGGCATTTACATATTCGACCGAAAGCTCCTTTCCGAATATCTCCGTGCCGACGCGAACGATCCCGATTCGGCGAACGACTTCGGAAAGAATATCATCCCCGCGATGCTCAAGGCGGGCGAGGTGATGTACGCCTATCGCTTTGAGGGGTATTGGAAGGATGTCGGAACGATACAGTCGCTCTGGGAGGCAAATATGGATCTTCTCGGAGACGATCCGGTTTTCAATCTCTACAACAAGGACTGGAGGATATACTCGCGAAGCGATGTCCGTCCGCCGCAGTTTATCGGAAGCGACGCAAGAGTCACGAATTCGATCGTCACTCAGGGCTGCGAGATAAACGGTGTTGTCGAGAACTCTGTGCTTTCGAGCGGAGTAAAGGTCGCGCGCGGTGCATATATAAGAAACTCGATAATCATGCAGGACACGGTTATCAAGGAGGGCGCAACGGTATTTTACTCGATAATCGACAGCGACACCGAGGTCGGAGCCGGTGCGAAGATCGGTGAGGCCATCGAAACGGGCAACGGCATAACTCTTGTCGGAAGTGATCTCAAGCTCCCTGCGGGAACGACTATACCGGGCGGAGAAATGGTCAATCAGCAGTATCTCGATAAGAACAAATAAAAGGGGGGCATAAAATGTCTGTACAGGGAATAATCTTTTCAAATCTTCACGATAAAAACATTCCGGAGCTGACTCATCGCCGCACGATGGCATCGGTGCCTTACGCGGGACGCTATCGTCTCATCGATTTTACGCTCTCGAATATGGTAAACTCGGGTATAACCGATGTCAGCGTCATAACGCACTATAACTATCAGTCGCTGATGGATCACATCGGAGCCGGAAAGGACTGGGATCTTGCCCGCCGCTCGGGCGGTATTAAGATACTTCCGCCCTATATCTCGGCTTTCGCAAACAATCAGAACGCACTCTACAATTCGCGCCTTGAGGCACTCAAGAGCATAAACTATTCGCTCAGCCGCTTCACCTCGGAGTATGTCGTGCTTTCCGACTGCGATATAATCTGCAACATTGATCTCAACGATATGATCAACGATCACATCGCCAACAATGCCGATATCACCGTTGCGACAAAGCGTGTGCTTCTCAGCCGCGAGTCGGCAAGCCGAAATGTAATCGTCGATACCGACGGTGACGGACGCATAACCGATGTGAATCCCTATCCGACGAATGTTTCCGGTTATCGCGATATCAACCTAAATATCGTCGTTATCAACCGCGAATATCTCCAAAGCGTCGTTCTCGACGCGATAGCGCACGGTCATTCGAGCTTTAATCGCGATGTCCTCAGCCGAAACGCCATGAGGAGAAATTATCGGATATACAAATACGAGGGATATTTTGCAAACATAACCTCGCTCGAGGACTATTTCACTCATTCGATGGAGCTCCTCGGAGAGCCCGAGAACCGCGCTATGCTCTTCGATGTGAAGAACCGTCCGATATATACCAAGGTGAGAAATTCGCCGCCCACACGCTATTCCGCGACCTCGAGCGTTCGAAATTCGATGATAGCCGACGGCTGCATAATCGACGGCAGTGTTGAAAACTCGATCCTATTCCGCGGAGTAAAGGTTTCGCGCGGTGCAAGCATTAAAAACTCGATCCTCTTCCAGGATACGGTCATCGGTGAGAATGTGTTCACAAACTGCATTATAACCGACAAAAACGTCGTTGTCCGCGACGGGCGCATACTCTCGGGACACGAATCGCTCCCATTCTTCATCGAAAAGGGCAAAATGATATAAAAATCGAATGCGGTCTCTCGGCGTGACACGATAAGGCTCGATCGCCGAACGACCGCCAAACAAGGACAGTGTTGTACGAAAGGAAGGATACGAGCTTGAAGGACAAGCCTTTCAAGCTGCGTTTTGCGGCTCTGTCGCGGTAAGTGACCGCGATTCGGCTGCACCGACCGATCATCAAAAAGCAAGAAAGGAATGGTCATAAATATGAAAAAGCTATTATTCGTCGGCTCTGAGGCAGTCCCGTTTGCTTCCACCGGAGGACTCGGAGATGTTCTCGGCTCGCTCCCCGCAGCTCTGAAGCGTGAAAATAACGATCTCGATGTGCGCGTCGTTATCCCGATGTATCGGACGATCTCCGAGAAATACAAGGAAAAAAGTCGCCTCGTCGCCGAATTTACCGTTCAACTCGCGTGGAGACGACAATACTGCGGAGTTTGGGAATATACTCTCGGAGATGTGAAATACTATTTCATAGACAATGAGTATTATTTCAAGCGTCAGTCGCTTTACGGCAGCTTTGATGACGGCGAACGCTACGCATTTTTCTGCAAGGCGGTAATGGAGATGATGCCGATAATTGATTTCGTTCCCGACATTCTTCACTGCCACGATTGGCAGAGTGCGCTCTGTGTGATCTATCTTAAGCGCAAATACTGCTACGATGAGCTGTATTCGAAAATGAAGGCGGTCTATACTATCCACAACATCGGCTATCAGGGAATATACAGCTTCGATATACTCGGAGATGTTTTCTGTCTCGATTCCTGGGATCGCTATGTTGTCGAATATGACGGCTGTATAAATCTCACGAAGGGTGCGATAGTCTGCTGTGACAAGCTGACGACGGTCAGTCCGAACTATGCAAACGAGATACAGACCGAATATTTCTCCTGCGGTCTCTATCATATAATC
>CAYRKS010000166.1:0-4690 GCA_964424855.1 uncultured Lachnospiraceae bacterium | reverse complement strand
AACACTAATGGCAAGAGCCTTATCAACCCTTGCCACTATATCATCTGGTATCATTCCTAAGTACTGTTCTAATCGCTGTTTATCAATCGTCCGCACCTGTTCAAGCAAAATAATTGAGTTCTTATCCAATCCCTCAAAGTCATTGATTGATGTGTGTGTCGGCAGTTTTGCTTTGGTGTGTATTCGGCTTGTGATGGGTGCGACAATAACCGTAGGGCTATGCTTATTACCGACATCGTTTGAAATGATAAGTACAGGTCGCCTGCCGCCTTGCTCCGAACCAATAACGGGATTTAAGTTTGCGTAGTAAATATCTCCACGCTTGATTTTTCTTTCCATTATGTTTGACCTCCCAAATTTATTTAGGCAGGTATGTTCTGCCTATGTAGGTAGCCAAACAAAAGGAAGCATTTAAGGTCGGGAGAATATAAACAAAATCTCTGTTCTTATGACCGCCTTTCGTCTGGCTGATATGATAGAAGCATTTCAATTTGTCCTCGACACCCCGAAATGCTATGGGAAGTCGCCAAACGGTCAGCAGCGAACTGACACCACGGGAGTTCCACCCCAACTGTCGTTCTGACAGAGCCGCCCTCATTGCCTGCGACGGTTTTATCACGCTCGGACTGTGACTGGACGGGAGTATCATTATCCTCTTTGTGGGTTATGGCGAAATCGGGAGCTACCCAATATTTTGAGTCGGTAAAAATGGCTCACCACCTTTCAATCGCTCGCTGCCTGTCGGCAGGTCTTGGCGTACCGCTGCACACGCTTATGCTCATCACAATCACAAAGAGAAAGTATTTGGCGAATGGGTATTCATTTGTCAAGGAACGCCCCTGTTTTCGCCACACAAAGGAAAACAGGGCAAGAGGTTTTTGTCCTCTCACCCTGTAGCCCGTGGGAATATTCGATTTTCCCCTCTACTCAAAAAATTTTTTTAATTTTTCTTTGAGCCTGTCCATTCGTCTGTAAACAGCTTTTTCAGTAATATTCAGACACACCGCAATTTCACGGGTTGAATATCCTTGAATTTTCATTAAAGCAATCTGCAATGTAAGCCTGTCCACCTTAATCAAAATTTGATAAAGGTGCTGATTTTCGATGCTATCCAGAAAATCCTCAACCGTTTTCACTTCGGGTTGTTCGGTAACTTCGGCAAGTTCTTCAAGATATGTACCTGTTTCCTGCACTCGCTGATAGTACCGTCTGTCGGAATTAAAAATCGCCCAATCGTGAATACGGAGCTGTTCTATATCGTCCTCATTAACGCCTAAGTTCCGCAACTGCTTTTCCTCGGCTTCTTTCCAGAGCCGCCATTTCTTTTCTTCTTTGGCTTTGTTGTACGCCATATCATTTCCTCCAATCTGAATTTTTTGAAAATCCAGATTGGCAGGCGGTGAACGGCAACCGACAAAAACGCAAAAAGCCGCAAAGGTACTAAGACCTCTACGGCAATAAGCGTAAATATTTCTATATTCAAGAGATGTAATCTCTACTTGCAAAATGTAAGAGTGCCACGAGTGGGTGATGATTTTTTCTAAAAGATAATCTTCACTCCACTGTGACACTCCGTAAATAGTCGCTGCTTCTGATAAGCAGCATTGCGGTCATATTTGACCATCGCATAAAAAATCCCTCCAAACTCGGAAACGGGTTCGGAGGGCAGATAATATGTTGTTTAGGCGTGACAAAGCTGCCCACCAAAGCACCGTTTTTTTTATTTGGTGGGCTTACGCCTTTTTTATTAACATTTCATAGTCTGTATCAATTAACTGTTTATTCTACTGTCATTGTCAGAGAGCCGCTGAAATCTTCGCCTTTGAGGACAATGTAGTTATCTCCAGAGCTGATTGTAAATTCGTAAACATCATTAGCATCTTCGGAAGCAATCGTGTATTCTTCTCCTGCGGCAAGCCAATAAAGTGTAGCTGTACCAGAAGTGATTTTCAAAGTATAAGTCATTTTCAAAGAATTACCCTCGTTACGCTCCAGAGCCGTACCGCCGAAAAGGAACTCCTCGCCGTTGAATTTCTTATACTCAGCTTCGTAATTTCCTGTATATTCGTCAACGCCGTATTTTCGTTCGCCTGCAAGGTCTTTATTTTCGGTAAGTGCGTGTTTGCTGACCGATTGCAGAAGATTGTCGTATCCATCAACAAGGTTGTCTTTAAGACTTCCTTTACCGCAGGCGGACAAGCCCAAGACAAGACAAAGGCACATAAAAGCTGTAATAAGCATTTTTATTCTTTTCATTGTGTGTTCCTCCTTAAAAAATCTTTGGTAGATAAATCATAGCCAGAGCAAACACACCAAAGGCGGTATATAAGCTATTTACCACCAGACAGATTTTCATTAGGTTACTTCGTACTTTCCCTTTCGTATAAGAAAGAATTGTAAAAATACCGCTAAAAATCATAACGGCAGCATAACAATCAATCATAATTTCTGCTGTGGGCGATTGCAAAGCCCACTCAAACATTCTAAGTGGCAAAATAGTCCACGGAACAAAAAGCATAATTGTACTGATAGTGGTCAAAATTTTATTTTTCATACTGATTATCTCCTTTCAGCCTTTCCAAAGCGGGAACAGGCAATCAACAAACAAATTACTGTAATGCAAATGGCGACAGGCAACCACGGAACTAAATCAACCTGTGCCGTGTTCAGATTAGCGGCTAGTTTTCCGTACTCAGCCGTTATTACAAAAAACGGATAAGCCATTGGATATGCAAACCAGATTTTCGTGTTAATCATCAATACGGACGGCACAATGGAAGCAAGCCCAATCCCGACAGAGAAAATCGGTGTCTGAATACAGACGGATAAGAGCCAGAAAAAGGCAAGCATCGGTATAGACGATAACAGGAGCAGTCCTGCTTCCTTAAACACAAACAACGGCGATAATATAAAATCGTAGTTCTGTGTTCCCGTAACAATGGCGGCACTCAAATAATACATTCCAACCGACATAAGGACTTGTATTGCCGCTAAAGTAAACAATACCGTGAATTTTGCAAGACACAATTTTTTTGTACTGATTGGCAAGGCAAGCATTTTCAAAATGCCCTTGTTACTTCTTTCTGTCTGATTAAGGAGAACGGTACTCACTACCATACTTGCGGGAAAAATAAACCACGACATTGCCAGAAAGCCCTGTACCAAAAAGTTATATTCGGGAGAGATACCCTCAGCCTGCATCTGGAAATTCATATTCGCATTGAAAATCGAGGGTAGCCATAAGGCTATTACCGCTACTGATAAAATCAGCATTATTTTAGAACGGCGTATTTTTTTGAACTCAACGCCGAGCAAAGAAAGAAAACTCATTCCATTGACCTCCTAACTTTCAAAAGTAATACTTCCGCAAGAGCGATAATGAGCATTTCTGCTACGCTTGCAATTACCATATTGCGGACAGTATTTTCCGCTGCTCCTGCAAACATTTGAAATGGCAAAGCAAACGGAAATACAGATAATACAACATTATCTGTCGGCAACATCGTTGCCATAAAGACACATATAATACCGATACCGAGCGACACCCACATATTTTTACAAAGCGAAGCAATCAAGAGTGACGATAATATCGCAGGAAGCATCACAATAAAGGCATATCCAAAACTTTTCATCAACTCCAACCAAAAATCCGAATGGATTTCAAACCAATGGATGGAGCTGAAAGCTATCGCTATTGCTTCCAATGTCAGTACGACAATGCACATAACCACAATCAAGGCAAATTTACCGAAGTATAGGTTTTCCTCCTTAATAGGCAGCGTACACATCTTTTGAATGCCATTATCAGCGTACTCGGTGTGATACATAAGACACGCACCTACTACAACAAGCAGGACATTCAGCATAGCTATCATCTGCCAATTTGCACTCATCAATATTTGAATTGGCGAGCTTGCAATCCCGACATATATATCTGAGCGAACTGTCATATTAACAACAGGAACTACAGCCGCTAACAGACCTCCAATTGTAAACGCAGGTAAAAAACCAGTACGCTTTATTTTTTTACTTTCCAAGCCGAAGCTCATTTTGCACCACCTCTCTGCCTGTTATCGGCGTCAATGAGTGCAAGGAAAGTATCCTCCAGATTATCCGTAGGATAACCCTGTGATACAGCTTTGCTTTTTAACTCATCAAGTGTTCCCTCAAACAATAACCGCCCATGATTAAGGATGCCGATATTGTCCGCCATAAGCTCAATTTCAGAAAGCAGATGTGAGGACACGAAAACTGTGCAATCAAATTTTTGCGGCAGAGAACGGATAAGTGTTCTGATTTCGTGGATACCTACGGGGTCAAGTCCATTTGTCGGCTCGTCTAAAATGAGGATAGGAGGTTTGCCAATCAAAGCACTTGCAAGCCCTAATCTTTGCTTCATCCCGAGTGAATACTTTTTTGCAAGGCGGTCTTGGTACTGTGTCAATCCCACAAGCTCCAGAGCTTCGGCAACCGCAGACTTAGGAAGTCCCAAAATTTTACAGACAATCTCCAGATTTTCTTTGCCACTTAAATTCCCGTAAAATGCAGGGGCTTCAATGAATGACCCGACCTCTTTCAAAATTTCTACTCGGCTTTGCGGATATTTCTTACCATCAATCACAAAAGAGCCGCTTGTAGGCTTTGTCAGTCCGAGAAACATCTTCATTGTTGTGGACTTTCCTGCTCCATT
>CAYRKS010000165.1:0-4709 GCA_964424855.1 uncultured Lachnospiraceae bacterium | reverse complement strand
AAATGCTCATCGGGAATGGATTCGGCTTTTGAAATACCATTCCGACCTGCCGCCGCAGCTCATTCACATTCACGCCCGGAGCATATATGCTTTCACCCACATAGCAGACCTCACCGGTTATTTTCACCCCCGGGATGAGATCATTCATGCGGTTCAGCGTTTTCAAAAAGGTGGATTTTCCGCAGCCGGACGGACCTATAAGCGCGGTTATGCTCTTTTCGGAAATCTCCATGCTGATATTTTTGAGTGCCTGAGTATTTCCATACCAAAGGCAAAGCTCATTTGCTGTTAAAATGCTCAAAGCGATCTTCTCCTTTTGAAATATTTTCCGACAAGCGAGGCGGAGAGGTTAATTATCACCGTCAAAAGCATCAGTATCGCGGCTATCGCAAACGCCGCCTCGAATTCGCCGTCGGTCTTGGCGTAGGAATAAAGTGCCACGGTAAGTGTCGAGCCCGCGCTCAGCATTCCATCGAAAAATCCGTTAAGTGTATTAGCAAAGCCTGCGGTAAAAAGCAGTGCCGCCGATTCACCCATTATTCGTCCGACCGATAATATGCAGCCGGTTATAACGCCGTCAACACAGCCGGGCAGAACGACAGTTCGTATCACTCGCCATTTTCCCGCGCCGAGACCGAAAGCTCCCTCGCGATATGCCTGCGGAACGGTCTTAAGACTCTCCTGAGTCGTGCGCATTATCGTCGGAAGATTCATTATAACCAGAGTTAAGCTGCCCGCAAGCAGGCACGAACCCATTCTGTTTGAAAATAGGAGCATACCGACCAGACCGTAGATTATCGACGGTATTCCCGAAAGGGTCTCCGCCGCGTATTCGATAATCGTGACCAGACGCTTGTTGGAGGCGTATTCATTAAGATATATCGCAGCTCCGACACCGAGCGGAAGTACGATTAAAAGCGTCGAGATTATTACATATAGAGTATTTAAGATGTTCGGAAGTATGCCGATACGATTCTCGAGATAGCTCACTCCGGTCGAAAGCAGCTCCCATGTTATGCTCGGTACTCCCTTAAATGCGACATAGCCGATCATGAATATGACCAGTGCCGCCGTTAGTCCTACCGAGACAAGCATTAAAAGCTTCATTGCCAAGGTATAGCTCCGACGCTTTATCGGAAGTCTTTCATTAAGCATTATTTACCCTCTCCGTTTTTCTTCAAAAACAAATTCAGCACAGCGTTTATAAGCATTATAAAGAGGAACAGCACGAGTGCTATCGAGAATAGTGCCTGTCGCTGAAGTCCCTCGGAATATGCCATCTCACTTCCGATCACAGTCGTCATGAAGTGTACACTGCTAAAGAGCGAATCCGGCATATTAGGCGCACTTCCGCAGACCATCATCACCGCCATCGCTTCACCGATCGCCCTTCCGATACCAAGCACCACAGCGGAGGCGATGCCGCTTCTTGCCGCAGGGACTGACACTCTGAAATAGGTCTCGGTCGGTGTCGCACCGAGTGCCAGCGAAGCGTCCTCATATTCCTTCGGAACCGCTTCGAGCGCGGTTATCGATACATTTATTATCGACGGCAAGAGCATGACCGCAAGCACGAGCATTGCCGCAAGCAGGCTCGCACCGTCCGAAAGCTTGAATACTCTGCGTATCCCCGGGACAAGCACCATCATTCCGACCAGACCGTACACGACCGAGGGTATACCCGCAAGGAGACTGACCGCCTGCTGCATTATCGTTCTAAACCGCTTCGATGCCGCCTTTGCCAGATACACCGATGCAAGAAAGCCGATCGGTACTCCGATAACGACCGCCCCCGCCGTTCCGTAGATGCTGGTTAGCAAAAACGGGAGTATGCCGTATTTAGGCTCTGCCGCAGAGGATGCCCATTCTTTACCAAAGAGGAAATCCGCAAGTCCGAGCCTTTGTATCGCAGGCATGCCCGAGACTATCAGATATATCGAGATCAGTAAAACGCATCCGACGGTCACAAGTCCGAGTATCAGAAATATCCCGTGAATGATAGTCTCGAGAAGGTTGTTTTTACGCTTCATTATAATATCTCACTTTCACAGAAATTCGCAGAATGCGGCGGTGAGAACACCGCCGCGCCTAATTCCCGTCAGTTTGCGGGGACTACACCCGCCGAGGAGATTACAGCTCTCGCCTTTTCGGAGGTCGCGTAATCAAAGAAGCTCTGTGCCGATTCGGAGAGAGGTGTATCATCCTTTGTTACCAGTACAAAAGGACGCTGTACCTTGTAGCTGCCGTCCTTAACGGTCTCCTCGCTCGGATCGACCCCGTCGATCGAAAGAGCCTTAACGCTGTCCTTTATCGCCGCAAGAGAGGCGTAGCCGATCGCGTTGGGATTGTTGGCAACCGTCGTTATAACATCTCCGTTCGAGGAAAGCTCTTGACGATACTTGCAATTGTCGGTCGTTCCGGTTATGGTTTCAAAGCCGTCACGAGTTCCCGAATTGGCTTCGCGTCCGATGAGAACGATCTCAAGCTCTTCTCCGCCAAGCTCGCTCCAGCTCGTGATCTTTCCGGTGTAGATGTCTGCGATCTGCTCGAGCGTGAGGTCGGAAACGCTGTTATCGGGGTGAACGATGACCGCGATACCGTCATAGGCGAGAAGGGTTTCGGAGAGTCCGGATTCCTTCTCTGCCGCCTTGAGACTGCGTGAGGAAAGTCCGATGTCACAGCGTCCCTCCCGAACCGCCTGTATGCCGCTTCCCGAGCCTGTGGGATTGTAGGTCAGCTTTATTCCGCTCTCCTTTTCGTATGCCTCACCCAAGGCACCGATCACCTTGCTCATGGATGTAGAGCCGTCGGTCGATACCGTGCTTTTGCTGTCGGAGCAGCCGACCAGTCCTCCGAGCATTAAAGCCGCCGCAAGTGTGATGGAAGCAAATCTTTTCATCTTAATAAATCTCCTTGAATTTTTCTTTATTTATCTCTTGTGCTTACACTAATATTATACCGCGCGGATGTAAAGTTCAAAATCTATCTTTTGTAAAATCGAGGTCAATTATTTCATTCCGAATTTTTTATTTATTTTTCAGAATGCGGCAGATTTTTGAAAAAATATTGTCTGTATAAGTGAAAGAAAGTCATGCAAAGGAGAGTTCGGCATGAAAAACAATAAGCTGATACGATGTATCAATCCGAGCCGCGGAAAATGGAGTACAACGGCGATACTTACTATGACATCTTTTCGGGCAGGCTGTATCGCATCAACCATAATGGAAGTCATACGGAAGAACTACTCTGTGAGTCGGACATCGATCTGAGCGTTCACACGCAGCTCTTCCTCGGCTATACCGATGGAAAGCCGGCGTTGGCGTTCATGGATGAGGTGCAAAATGATTTTTATGACAGCGGATATGACTACAATATTTCACCGATATCATTTATCATTATCGTTGACACGACAGATGGAATATGTAAGATCAGCGAAGATAAGGAGTAAAGCGCATGAAATGCAGAAAAATAATCACGGTAATTCTCGCCGCAGAGATTTTTGCGGCAATGTTCACCGGATGTGGAGCGGAAAAAGCAGCGGATTATTACAACCGCCCCGACTCCCTCACCTATTTCACGATCGGAGATACCATTTACAAAGGAAGTGCATTTTCCACACCTGCCCAGTATCACAGCGGGTTTGACGCGCCGCTTATCGGACTCTGCCGCGATCCGCTGTGTACACATGACGGTGAGGACGCATTGTGTCCGGATCATACCTCTTTTGCCGGCCCGCGCCGTTATTGCACCGACGGGGAAAATATTTATTTCCTTTGGTGGGGTCTGAGCGAAGGTACCGCAAAAACAAGGATTTTCTCGCTTCATACGGACGGAACGGCACTTCGCCTGCTGACAGAATTTGAATACCGCGGCGGCAGTTCATTCGATCTGCGATATGATGATGGCTTCCTCTATTACCAGAACAGTATTTATGAGGAAGCTACAGGTGAGGAATTTATTGCGCTGATGCAGATTTCCACAAGCGGCGGAACACCGGAGGAAGTACTGGCACAGCGGTTTGTGCCGAGTATCCTGCATTATATAGATAGTGATTATTACTATATTCACGATATTGCATCCTATTATGGCTATGAACGCTCCTTAACACTCATTGATCGTGAAACCGGAGAAATCACAACCGACATTCGCCCCGAAGGATACGGCGTTGACAGCGTACATATTTACCGAGATGAGACCTACATCATTTGCGCCGAGTGCATACCGGAGACGGAATATGAAACCATCACGTCGGTCACACCCCTGAGAGCATATCGTTTTCGGGAAGGCGAATACGAGCTGCTGGCGGAGAATCTGATAAACTACACCTTTGCCGACGGAGCATTCTGGTATACGCCGTTTGAGTTGGAATATTACGGAACGGTCATGACTCCCACGGGCAAAGGAAGCGAAGCTGCCCCTCTCGATATCATCCGCAATTCCGAAAACACCTTGACGCGCGTCGATCTTGCAGACGGCAGCACGAAAGCATGGACATTCGACCGATTTGACGAAGGATATGTTCCCATGCTCTACGGCATCTCGAACGGGATTGCAATCGTCAACATGAGCAGTCCGAAGCTGCGGTATGAAAATTATGAAAACGGCGGCGATCGTGCTGCTATGCACAAATATCAGCTCAACGACGACGGAACAGTGACCGACTTAGGAGAATTCGCATCATGACAATACAAAAGTTTACACGAAAGGAG
>CAYRKS010000164.1:3565-4752 GCA_964424855.1 uncultured Lachnospiraceae bacterium | reverse complement strand
AGCCGACGAGCTTGAGCTTTACGCCGTACTGCTCACCGAAGCGGTAATACCACGCGGCGAGTACGTTGCCCTTGCCGTGAAGCGCGGTCTTTGCGCCCGAGAGCTTGCAGATGTCCGCGTCACCGGTGCAGTCTACGACCGAGCGTGCCGAGATTGCCGAGCGTCCCGACTTGTTTTCGATTATGACCGAGGTTATTTTCTTGTCCTTAACAACAGCCTCGACCGCGAGAGTTCCGTACAGTATTTTGACTCCCGAATCGACGAGGAGCTTTTCGGCATCGGTCGCGAAGAGGTTCGGGTTGTACTGCACCTCAAAGCGCACCCTTTTCTTCTCCTCATCACTGCCGTTTTCGAGCCACGGGGTCGGCTTTTTGTCCTCGATGACTCCGCGAGCTATCGACAGGCGCAAAAGCTCATCGGCAATTCCGAAGCTGACCTGCTTTCCGTTTCCGTCGCAGAGCGGGAGATATATCGTCACGAGTCCGAGCGTTGCGAGACCGCCGAGCATGAACTGACGCTCGAGCAGTATGACCCTCGCGCCGTTTCGAGCCGCCGCCAGAGCGGAGGCGATACCTGCGATACCGCCTCCGCAGACGAGGACATCGCATTCGTCGGAGATCGGTATTTGCTTTTCGGGTTCGGTTATGTATTTTGTCATGGCGTTTCATTCCTTTCGATTTATCATCTGAGAATATTTTACCACACACTTAAGAAAATGTCAACAGAAATTGTAAAAAATCTTCATCTCCACTGGACTTTTTTCGCGCAGTATGGTATAATATCCTTAAGAAAAAACGAAGGGAAAAATAAAAATTGAAGCTTAAAAAATACGATCAGATATTGTTCGACCTCGACGGGACGATAACCGACCCGGCAAGCGGTATAACCCGCTCGGTGCAGTACGCACTGAGCAAATTCGGGATAAAAGCCGAATGTGATGAGCTGAAATGCTTTATCGGTCCGCCGCTCTACGATTCCTTCCCCGAATATTACGGCTTTTCGCGCGAGGCTACACTGAAGGCGGTCGAATATTACCGCGAGCTTTATAACGCCGAGGCGATCTATGATCTTACGATCTGCGATGGGATAGTCGATTCGCTCGAGGCTCTGAGCGCGGCGGGAGCAACACTTGTGGTTGCAACGGCAAAGCCGAGCTCAGACACGCCTGTGAATATTATGCCGACATA
>CAYRKS010000164.1:876-3555 GCA_964424855.1 uncultured Lachnospiraceae bacterium | reverse complement strand
TTGCAACGGCAAAGCCGAGGCTGATGGCGGAGCGCATACTCGATAAATTCGGACTTGCGAAATATTTTTCGGGCGTTTACGGCTGTGAGCTTGACGGAACGCGCTCGAAAAAGGAGGAGGTCATCGAATGGGCGGTCAAAAATCAGCCGATAGACGTATCGCGCGCGATAATGATCGGCGACCGTCTGCACGACATAGTGGGAGCGCGGATGAACGGCATACCGACGATCGGCGTTCTCTGGGGCTATGGAAGTCTTGAGGAATTTCGCGAGTACAGAGCGGAGTTCGTTGCAGCCGACACGAAGGAGCTTGAAAAAATACTGCTTGAATAAATTTGAAGTCCTGCGGATAAAATATCCGCGGGGCTTTTTTGACAATGCTTTGTCGGAACGGTCCGAGAAAAAACGAAGGGATCGAAAATCATGGAAATGGATGACAAGACCTATAAAAAATACGCAAAAAAGCGCGCCGAAAGGTCGAAGCTCGGTATTGACTGCGCGAGAGCCTTCCTTGTCGGCGGGATCATCTGCTGCATCGGACAGGCGGCGAAGGATATTTACAGCTCTCTCGGATTTAACGAGGAAAACGTGAAATCGCTCGTCCCGGTGACGCTGATATTTTTGGCGGCTCTGCTCACCGGGCTGAATGTCTTCGACAAGCTGGCGAAATTCGCCGGGGCGGGAACGCTCGTCCCGATAACCGGCTTTGCAAACGCGGTGGTTTCGCCCGCACTCGACACAAAGGCGGAGGGCTTTATCCTCGGAGTCGGCGCGAAGCTGTTCACGATAGCCGGTCCGGTGATACTCTACGGAACGCTCGCGTCGGCGATCTACGGCGTTATATATTATTTTTGCGGGATGGTGAGATAAAATGGGGCAGAAGGGGATAATAAAGCTCGAGAGCCTTCCGTCGATCCTTTCGAGCGGAAATGTGGTCGGCAAAAAGGAGCATGACGGACCGTTCGGCGAATGCTTTGAGCTTTGGGACGAGAGCGACGAGTTCGGAATGAAGACCTGGGAGCAATCCGAGAGCGAGATGCAGCGTTTGGCACTGAACCGTGCGCTCGATTCGGGGGGCTTCGGAATACACGATATAGACGCGATATTCGCGGGCGATCTGATAAACCAATGCACCTCGAGCGGCTACGGGCTTGCGAACTTTGACGCGCCCTTTTTCGGGATATACGGTGCCTGCTCGACTGTTGCCGAGGGGCTGATACTCGCGTCGCTTCTGGTCGATTCGAAAAAGCTCTCGCGAGCGGCTGTAGTCACCTCGTCGCACAACTGCTCGGCGGAGCGGCAGTTCAGATTTCCGCTCGAATACGGCGGTCAGCGTCCGCCGACCGCGCAGTGGACGGTGACCGGATCGGGAGCCTTTGTTGTCGGCGAAAATTCGGGAGCCTTGCAGATAACCGATATCCTGCCGGGCAGAGTGACCGACAAGGGGATTAACGACGCGAACAACATGGGCGCGGCTATGGCACCGTCGGCGGTAGATACGCTAAAGCGTTATTTCGACGAGTCGGGAAAAAAGCCGAGCGACTTTTCGGCGATATTCACCGGAGACCTCGGGCATGAGGGGAGCGGGATATTGGTCGAGCTTCTCGCGGCTGAGGGGTACGATATCTCGGGAGTACACCACGACTGCGGACTCATGATCTTCGACCGCAAAAGGCAGGACGCACACGCCGGAGGCTCGGGCTGCGGATGCGCGGCGGCGATGCTTTCGGGTGTGATCATCCCGAAGCTTTTGATGCATGAGCTTCGCGACATACTTTTTGTCGCTACGGGGGCTTTGATGAGTCCCGCAAGTCTTCAGCAGGGGCTGACGATCCCGGGG
This sequence comes from uncultured Lachnospiraceae bacterium, assembly GCA_964424855.1. Lineage (GTDB taxonomy): Bacteria > Bacillota > Clostridia > Oscillospirales > CAG-272 > Flemingiibacterium. The sequence continues at coordinate 1,716 of CAYRKS010000164.1, read as the reverse complement.
ATAGCGCATCTTCTGCATATAAGAGCGGGAGAATGACTCGGAGAAGGGAGGATGTGATTTTATGGAGGATAATATAATGCGGTATATCGCGGCGTTCTTTGTTGGGGGCGCACTGTGTCTTATCGCGCAGATACTGATCGACAAGACCAAGCTGACACCGGCGCGGATACTTGTTATCTATGTCGTTTCGGGCGTTATCCTTACCGGAGTAGGGCTTTATGACTATGCGGTCGAATTTGCGGGAGCGGGCGCGACCGTTCCGCTGACCGGCTTCGGATATTCGCTGGCAAAGGGAGTCGAGCGGGCGGTCGAGGAGCGCGGACTTATCGGTGCGCTGAGCGGCGGACTCACGGCGACCTCGAGCGGGATAGCGGCGGCGATCTGCTTCGGATGGCTTGCGGCAGTCTGCTTTAAGGGCAAGCCGAAGGGATGAAGGCTCATATCGGAGTGATACAATCATTTGAACGGATGAAACGTGCGGAGTATTTTACCAAAAAATCACGCGGCTTTGAAATTTGTGTAAATTTGCAGTACAACTTTCCTCAATATGCTTGACATAATGTAATTTTTGGGATATAATATATTATAAGAATATTTCTAAAGAACAGGAAGACACTATGCTAAAGCGTTTCATCTCTTACTACAAGCCCTATCGACGATTGTTCGCCGCCGATATGCTTGCGTCACTCCTTATTTCGCTCATCGGAATAGTTTACCCGATGATAACCCGCCGAATGCTCAACGATCTCATACCGAACCGCGAATATCGGCTGATCGTCATCTTCGGCATAGGTCTTTTGGCGGTTTATCTGATCCGAATGTACCTCAACTATTTCGTCC
>CAYRKS010000164.1:0-866 GCA_964424855.1 uncultured Lachnospiraceae bacterium | reverse complement strand
AATATTACGGTCATGTAATGGGCGTAAAAATGCAGGCACAGATGCGGTCGGATATGTTCAACCACCTTGAAAAACTGCCCTATGGCTACTACGATGATCACGAGACCGGAAAGATAATGTCGCGCATGACGAACGATCTCATGGACATCTCGGAGCTTGCCCACCACGGACCCGAAAATCTGATAATCTCGGTCGTATCGGTCATAATTTCGTTTGTCTACCTTTCGAGCATAGACCTTGCGCTGACCCTTATAATTTTTGTCTGCGTTCCGTTTTTGCTGGTGATATCGCTGGCACTTCGAAAGAAGATGCGCTCCGCCTTCAAAAAGTCGCGCGAGGCGATCTCGGTCATCAATGCCGCGCTCGAATCGAGCATCGGCGGTATCCGCGTCACAAAGGCGTTCACCAACGCCGAAAAGGAGCGCGAGAAGTTTGAGGTCGGCAACGGCGAATTTGTCGAGGCGAGACGCGAGGCTTACAAGGCGATGGGACAGTTCCACGCGGGGACATCCTTCATAACCGATGTTTTCAACGTGGTCGTGCTCATCGCCGGAGGACTTTTCCTCTATAACGGTCGGATCGAATTCGGAGACTATTCGACCTTCATCGTCTCGGTCAGCCTCTTTGTCAGCCCGGTCATGACGCTGATAAACTTCATGGAGCAGTACCAAAACGGTGTCACCGGCTTTGAACGCTTCATCGAGATAATCGATGCCGAGCCCGAGACCGATCCCGAGGACGCGATCGAGCTTGAAAACGTTCGAGGCGAGCTCGAGTTCAAGAATGTTTCGTTCTCCTACAACGATTCTAAGGAAGTGCTGGATAACATAAGCCTTAAGCTCGAAAAGGGACGGACGCTTGCGCTG
>CAYRKS010000163.1:0-4795 GCA_964424855.1 uncultured Lachnospiraceae bacterium | reverse complement strand
GCGAGAGCAGCTGACCGATGACTATGAACATCACTATCGGAAGCACCCACGATACTATAAAGCTCGCTATCGGCGACATCTGCTCGATTATCTCGCTCGAAAATATCGCTCCCGAATTGTATAAACGCTCGGTAAGTCCGGGGTCGTTCATGATTCCGGTCTTGTATACCGTCTTTTCGCCGCGAAGCGTGTAGAGGATACGGTTGTCCTCGAGCTTCACCATGTCGATCTTGCCGGTTTCGGTCATCTCCATGAAGGTGCCGTAATCGACCTCTACGATGCTCATCTGCTGCATTGACGGTACGACCAGCAGATTCAGCAAAAATATCACCGCAAGAACTATAACATAGTAAAATATCAGCGGCTTTTGGGGCTTTTTTACCTCATTCATCTGTCAAATTTCCTTTCAAATCAGAGCTCGAAAACTCTGCCCTCGCGTCTGGGCGGTGCGGACGGATACTCTCCGTCGGTGTAGCCGACGATAAGATGTCCGATGCCCTCGTAATCTTCGGTTATTCCGAGCCTTTCGAGAATAGCCTTTCCCTCTTCGGTCTCAAACTCCTCCTTGGCGCGGTGGATCCAACGGCTGCCGAGTCCGAGCTCGTGCGCCTCGAGCATCATGTTGCCGAGCGTGAGGCTTCCGTCATAGACGTAGGTCATCATGTCCTTCGGTGCCAAAACGACAAATACGACCGGTGCGCCGTAGAAGGGATCGACTTCGGGTCTGCCCATTATTTTTGCGTTGAGTGCCGAGAGTCTGTCGCGCATTTCCTTGTCGGTTATTTTGATTATGATCGGGCTTTGACGATTGAGTCCGCTTGCCGCATAGAGTCCCGCCTCGACGATGCGGTCGAGCAGAGCATTCGGCACCATGTCGGGCTTGTAGCTGCGTATGCTTCGACGGGTCTTGATGCTTTCAAGAATTTCGTTCATTGTTTTTTCCTCCGATTTGATAATATTTTTTCGGTATTTTAAGGTATATATATTATACCACGGAAAAATGCACTAATTCAAGGCGTTTATTTGAATTTTTTGTCAAAAGACCTTTACACAGTCGTAAAAGTCCGGCATATGCAAAAAAAATCGAGTGATTTTTTATAATCCTATTGACAAGCCGTACAAATTATGCTATAATCGTTTTAACAAAAATGCAGTGAAAGGATATCAAGCATATGCTCGAAAATTTCAAAAAGCTCAAGCCGCTTTCCTTCCTCTACGGGGGAAAGCCCTTCGAGGAAGCCGTCGTTTCAAAAAAGGAAACCGCCCTTGAGGACAGCCTCACCGTCACCTATGAGCTCACCTCCTCTCTTCGTGTCACAAGCACGCTGCGCTACATCAAGGAGTTCGATGCCTGCGAGGTGGTCAACCGCTTCGAAAATATCGGTTCCGAGCCGACCGAGCTCGTCTCGGAGCTTTGGGACTGCTCTCTCACTCTCCCGCTCGACCATGAGGAGGAGCGCAGATGGATCGCAACGCTCAGCGACCCGAAGACAGTGACTCGCCTCTATGCGCCGACCGGCTCCGACTGGTCGAGCTATGAGTTCTATTCCGATCCCGACCGCATCGGAAACAACGGCTTCGCAGGCTCGATCTTCGCAGGTCAGAGCCGCCGCTTCTCAAGCTCGGGCGGACGCTCAAGTCAGGGCGCGGCTCCCTTCTTCAATGTCCATAAAAACGGCAAGGGCTATATCTACGCCGTCGGCTGGACGGGTCAGTGGTGCTTTGAGCTTTTGCGCGGCGCGGAGGATGTTACCCTGCGCTCAAAGCTCGAGGACACGAATTTCCGTCTGCTTCCCGGAGAAGCCTTCAGAACCTCCTCTGCCGTGATAATGGCATACGAGTGCGACGTTATCGACTCTCAGAACAAATGGCGCAGACTCGTGAAAAAGCATTTCTCGCTCGTCGGAGCAAAGGGACGCGACAAATTCGGTCCGCTCTCGGCTAACATCTGGGGAGGCATGACCACCGAGGAGGCATTGAAGCGCGTTGAGATCATCAAAGAGCACGGCATCCCCTTCACCCATGTCTGGATGGACGCGGGCTGGTACGGCGAGACAACTCAGCCGACCGCCGATGAATTCGAGGGCGACTGGTCATCCCACACGGGTGACTGGACGATCAGCCCGAGGATACACAAAAATCAGCTCAAGGATCTCTCGAAAGCGATCCATGACGGCGGGATGAAATTCATACTCTGGTTCGAGCCCGAGCGAGTCATACCCTCGACCCCGATCGTCAGTGAGCATCCCGAATATTTCCTCTCTAACGGCGACCCGAACACATGGAGCTATCTGCTCAACCTCGGAAACGACGCGGCTTGGGATTATATCTTCAATACCCTCTCGGAGATCATCGAGAGCGTCGGTATCGACTGCTATCGTCAGGATTTCAATTTCGATCCGCTCGACATCTGGCGGCACAACGACACCGAGGATCGCAGGGGCATCACCGAGATCAAGCATATCAACGGAATGTACCGCCTCTGGGATTCGCTGCTCGAAAGATTCCCGAGCCTGCTCATCGACAACTGCGCCTCGGGAGGACGCAGGATAGATATCGAGACCCTTCGCCGCTCAATGCCGCTCTGGCGCAGTGACCTCGAATGCCCCGCAAACTTCCCGTCACGCGGTATTCAGGCTCAGCACCTCACCTTCAACACCTGGATGCCCTACTCCGGCTCGGGCTGCGGACGCTTATACGATACATATCGCATAAGGAGTGCCTACGACGGCTCGCTCGCGACCAACTTCACCTTCTCTCAGCGCGACAATTTCGGAGACGATCCCGAAAAGCTCGATTGGCTCAAGGCGCGCGCCGAGGAGTTTTTGAAGCTTCGTCCCTACTTCTGCGAGGATTTTTATCCGCTCACCCTTCCCTCCGAGCTGTCGGACATCTGGTCGGCGGCGCAGTTCGACCGTCCGTCCGAAAATGACGGTATCGTGCAGGTCTTCCGCCGTGAAAATTCGCCCTATTCCGAATGCGAATTCGAGCTTCGCGGTCTCATCCCCGAAAAGACCTATATCTTCACCGATGTCGATACGGGCGAGAGCTTCGAGCTTTCCGACCCGCTCCTTCGAGTAAGGCTCGAAAAAAAGCACTCGTCGAAGATATATTTCTACAAGCTCACGGACTGACGAATAAAGCAAATCAGCCTGCCGAAAATTCTCGGCAGGCTGTGCTTATATCAGCTTTTCATCCTTACGACAACATTTCCCGCGCTTTCAACCTCCGAGGCGGTGCGTATCGCCTTCGAAAGCTCCTCGAGCGGAAATTCGTGAGTTATCATCGCCTCAAGCTCGCTTCCGCGCTCGGACATGATCTCCTGAACGATCCCGACATCCTCGGGCATATATCCGCCCGAGCCTATTATGCTCTGTTGAGCGTAGGTCATGTGCAAAAGATCGAGCGTGCGCGGCTGCTTATTAACCGCGACCGAGACAAAGCGGCTGTCGAGCTTTCCGTATTTAAGAAAATCGTCCAAAATGCTTTCGGCTCCCGCCGCATCGAGACGGCAGTCTATGTCGGCAGCCTCACCGCCGAGCGACGGCGCAGTCCCGAAATATTCCTTAGCCTTCGCTTCAAAATCCTCGTCGCGGGTGTTGCAGACCGCAAAGCCGAGACGGCTCGCGATCGAAAGCCTGAAATCCGAACGGTCGCAGACCATCACCTTTTTCATACCGAGGTGAGAAAATACCACCGCCGCCGCGAGTCCGATCGTCCCGCAGCCGAAGACCGCCGCGTTCTGTCCCTTAAGATATTCGCGCTCGCCTCTCGGTATCATCCCGCGTCGCGCCGCACGGCAGGCGACCGTGAAGGGCTCGATCAGACTCGCAAGTCGATCGGATATCCGCTCGTCCACCGAATATAGCGAGTGGTCGCACTTTGCGTTCGGGATCAGAATATACTCCGAAAAGCCGCCGATCGTTCCGGCGCGTCTCGTGTCACCCTTTGCATAGCGCGGATAGGGGTAGACCCGTTCGCCGAGCTCAAAATCCTTTACGTTTTTTCCGATTTTTACGACCCTCGAGACGGTTTCGTGTCCGAATTCACCGCCGACGGTTATCTTGTGTCCCGTGTTCGGTCCGTGCATGAACACCGCAACATCGGTGCCGCAGATGCTCGAATAGAGATTTTGTATCAGCACATCATCGTCGCCGACCTCGGGCATCGGCAGCTCACGCAGCTCAACCTGTTCCTTTCCGAGATATATTCCTGCCTTCAAAGCTCAGACTTCCTTTCCTTTTTCTTTTTTTAATGTCGATTCGGGTGTCATTATGCAGACCCGTATCACCTTGATTATATGCTCGACCTCAGCCTTGCAGTCATCCTTCAGCCACTCGGCTATAATAGCCATTATGCCGCTTATGTAAAATGACATTATGTACCGATGATCACTCTCGGGGACTCCGTATCTGGTCAATATCGGCGCGAAAACATTGCAGAACATCTTTTCATAGGTCTCATCGAGACGAAGTGCCTTCGAATTTGAGGTCACGGTCTTGAATAGCCGACGATGCTCGCGAATGTATTCGAGATAGGGTGTCAGATACCGCGGGGTTATGAAATACGGCTCATCCTCGGAGTGTATGCTGAAGCCCTGTGAGGATGAGCTGTTTTTTCTCATGTACTCGTGAAAATGCGAGGTCATCAGCTCGACACTCTCGGACAGAAGATCACCGATCGTCTCGTAGTGCAGATAGAAGGTCGAGCGGTTCACCTGCGCCCTTTCGCATATCTCCTTCACCGTGATGAAGGAGATATCCTTTTTTTCGAGTAGCTCTAGGAAAGCCTCGTC
>CAYRKS010000162.1:1794-4796 GCA_964424855.1 uncultured Lachnospiraceae bacterium | reverse complement strand
GCAGGAAGCCGAACTTTTCGTGTGCCTCCTCCTGGCTCATTCCGAGCAGATCGAACATCTTCGACTGTATCTCGGCATCGTGGATACGAACAGAGCCGCCGCCCGCCTCGTAGCCGTTTATTACGATGTCATAAGCCTTTGCGCGGATACGACCCGGATCTGACTCGATATACCGGAGATCCTCCTCCATCGGCATGGTGAAGGGATGGTGCATAGCATAGAAGCGACCGTCCTCCTCGGAGTATTCGAGCAGCGGAAATTCGGTTATCCAGAGCAGCTCGTACACACTCGGATCGATGACTCCCAGACGCTTTGCGACCTCACAGCGGAGCGCACCGAGCGAATCGAAGACCACCTTGTTCTTGTCTGCGACGATGAATACTATGTCGTTGTCCTCGACACCCAGAGCCGATACGACCGAAGCCAGCTCGGCTTCGTTTAAGAACTTGGCAAAGGAGGACGATACCTCGCCGTTCACGTTCTTGTACCATGCAAGACCCTTTGCCTTGTAGGACTTGACAAAGTTCGTGAGAGAGTCGATCTCCTTGCGCGAGAACTTCGCCGCCTGCCCCTTGATGTTGATGGCGCGTACCGAGCCGCCGTTTGCAACAGCGTCCGAAAATACCTTGAAGCCGCAGTCCTTGACCGAAGCCGAGATATTGATAAGCTCGTAGCCGAAGCGAAGGTCGGGCTTGTCCGAGCCGAAACGCTCCATTGCCTCGTGCCAGGTCATACGGCGGAGCGGGAGCTTAAGCTCGATGCCCTTGTACTCCTTGAAGAGCTTCGCGAGGAAACGCTCGTTGGTCTCCATAACGTCGTCCTCGGTGACATAGGACATCTCGAGGTCGATCTGTGTGAACTCGGGCTGACGGTCGGCGCGGAGGTCTTCGTCGCGGAAGCAGCGTGCGATCTGGAAGTATCTGTCGAAGCCCGAGAGCATGAGGAGCTGCTTGTAGAGCTGAGGAGACTGCGGAAGAGCGTAGAACTTGCCGTGATGGATACGGCTGGGGACGAGATAGTCGCGTGCGCCCTCGGGAGTCGGCTTTATGAGGCAGGGGGTCTCGATGTCGATGAAGCCGTTGTCAGCATAGAAATCGCGCGCGATCTTTACGACCTTACTGCGGGCGATTATGTTGCGGGTGAGATCGGGACGGCGAAGGTCGAGATAGCGGTGCTTGAGACGAAGCTCTGCGTTTACGTTGCTGTCCTCGACGATCTCGAAGGGAGGCGTGAGCGAGGTCGAAAATACCTTCAGCTCATCTACCGCGACCTCGATCTCTCCGGTCGGGATATTCTTGTTTACCGCTCCCTCGCCGCGCGGACGAACGGTTCCCTTTGCCATTATCGAAAACTCCGAGCGGAGCGCGAAGGCAGCGTCGAAGATCGACTTGTCGGTCTTTTCGTCAAAGGCGAGCTGGATTATTCCCGAGCGGTCGCGAAGATCGACGAAGATAAGACTGCCGAGGTCGCGCTGACGCTGCACCCAGCCCATAACGCAGACGTGCTTTCCGATATCGCCGACACTGAGCTCGGCGGCGTAGCAGGTACGCTTGTCATTTTTTGTGAGTTGTGCTCCCATTTTTCTTTACCTGATTTCCTTGGAATTGAATTTTTTTACTATAATATATAATTATATCAGATTTTGTCGGATAATTCAATAGCTTACCCGAAAATATTCCCTCGCGCGCGATTTTTTATGCACTGCGCACAGTTTTATTTTCAAAAAAGAGGGTGCGTCAGTCTATAATTCCGCCTCCGACCACGCTGTCGCCCTCGTACAGCACGACCGACTGACCGCGTGTTATCGCTCTTTGAGGCTCGTCGAACTCCACTCTTAGGCTGTCCTCACCGAGCTGAGTCAGGGTCGCCGAAGCTTCCCTGTGCGCGTAGCGCACCTTTGCGGTGACCCGAAGCGGAGAGTCTATGCGATCGTATGCGATCAGATTTATATCGTGTGCGGTCAGCACCGAGCTGAAAAGCTCAGGCTCGTCTCCGAGCGTAACGGTGTTTTTCTCGGGGTCTATACCGGTCACGAATATCCTTCGACCGAGCGATATTCCCAGGTTCTTTCGCTGACCGAGCGTGTAGTGGATTATCCCCTTGTGCCGTCCGATCACTCTGCCCTCCGAGATGAAATCCCCCGGCTCAGAGGTCTTTCCCGTGTAGCCCTCAATGAAGCCCGCATAGTCCCCGTCGGGAACGAAGCAGATGTCCTGACTGTCGGGCTTTTCGGCGTTTATAAAGCCGTGCTTGTCTGCTATGCTCCTTACCTCGGTCTTTGTAAGTCCCCCGAGCGGAAAGAGCGTGTGGCGAAGCTGCTCCTGCCTCAGAGTCCAAAGGACATAGGTCTGATCCTTGCCTTGATCAGCGGCGCGCTTCAGGAGATATCTCCCCCGCTCATTGTCGAATTCCACCCTTGCGTAATGTCCGGTCGCGACAAAGCCGCAGTCCATAAGCGAGGCTCGCGTCAGGAGCTGATCGAATTTTATAAAGCGGTTGCAGTCGATGCAGGGGTTCGGAGTACCGCCCGCGCGATAGGTGTCAATAAAGCGTTCGATGACCTTTTCCTTGAAATTGTCGCTGAAGTTGAAGACATAGTAGTCGATCCCCAGACGGTTCGCGACGCTCCTTGCGTCCTCGACATCCGAGAGCGAGCAGCAGGTCTTGCTCTTGTCGAGCAGTATATCCTCGTTTGAATAGAGCTTGAGCGTTGCGCCGATGCAGTCATAGCCCTGCTCGGTCAGAAGACAGGCGGCGACCGAGCTGTCAACTCCGCCGCTCATTGCGATCATTATGCGATCCATGACTTTCCTTTCAAAAAATTATAAAAATTCCTTCTCATTAAAATTATATCACATACCGCGCGTTTTGTCAAGCAAAACCGAAGAAAATTTGACCGCTCGCAAGGGTCTCGCCAAAAAAATATCCGACGGTCTCCCGTCGGATACAGTCGCGTCATTCGCGCTCAAGCTCGGTCAGACGGCTCGAATGCTCGTCGAGCC
>CAYRKS010000162.1:0-1780 GCA_964424855.1 uncultured Lachnospiraceae bacterium | reverse complement strand
TGAGAATATCGCGCGGTGCGCCTCCTTGTTCCCGTCACGCAGACGGTCGAAATCAGCCTTCAGCGCGATAAGCGTGTCATCGAGCTTTGTAAGCGTGCCTACCAGCTTTGCAAGCACCTTTCCCAGTGCGATGAGCGAACCGATCATGCTTATAAGCGCGGCTATCATCTCCCAGGTCATCTCCTCACCTCCTCTCTCCATACTACCATTATACCGCAAAGCCCGTTTTCCCGCACACCACAGCTCGCCGTGACACCGCGTCATATCGCACAAGCTTTCGGATCATCTTCGAATATTCTTAGTGCCATACGACCGACTCATATACCGCTGCTTCCCTCACCTCACAGTCTCTCGGACACTGACGGAAAAACTCACCTTGCTTTGTGATTTTATATCTAATTTAGCCCTTGACTTTTTCATCGAAAAGTGATATCATATACAAAGTCAGAAAATGCCGCATAAAATATATCCGTGCGGCAAAAGGAAAGGAATCAGACTTTTTATGGATATTCTCTTAAGCATAGCGATCGCGCTCCTCGCGGGACTTCTCATGACCCGTGTGATAAAGCCCTTCGGTCTTCCGGCTGTCACCGGATATCTCATCGCCGGAGTCCTCGTCGGACCCTACTGCCTCGGAAACCTCGGCAGAGTCCTCGGGATCGACGGCATCGGCTTCTCTACGATGGAATATGTCGAACGCTTCACGGTCATTTCAAACGTGGCTCTCGGCTTCATCGCCTTCTCGATCGGAAACGAGTTCCGCTTAAAGCAGCTCAAGGCGACCGGAAAGCAGGCTACCGTGATCGGTATCTTTCAGGCTCTCACCGCGACGCTCTTCGTCGATGTCGCGCTCGGCGCACTCAGCCTCATCCTCGGTGAGGACAAATTCCCGATGAGCGCGGCTATAACCCTCGGTGCGGTCGCCACCGCCACCGCCCCCGCCGCAACCCTCATGGTCATTCGCCAGTATAAGGCAAAGGGCAAGCTCACCGACATACTTCTTCCGATAGTCGCGCTCGACGACGCGGTGGGTCTCATCGTCTTCGCGGTCTCCTTCGGCATAGCCAAGGGAATGGTCAGCGGCAGCATAGACGTGTATTCGATCGTCATCGACCCGATAATCGAGATCGTCGCCTCGCTCGGACTCGGAACGATAATGGGCTTCATCTTCTCCTTCGTCGAGCAGTTCTTCCACTCTCGAAGCAAGCGTCTGGCGGTATCGATAACCTTCGTCATCCTCACCGTTGCGATAACCATGATCGATATCCCCGTCGGAAAGGTACACATCGGCTTCTCCTCCCTCCTCGCCTGCATGATGCTCGGAACGATCTTCTGCAACGTCTGCGAATCCTCCGAGGAGCTTATGGATCGTGTTGACGGCTGGACGACTCCCCTCTTCGCGCTCTTCTTTGTCATCAGCGGCGCGGAGCTTGAGCTCTCGGTCTTCACCGATCTCGCAATCGTCGGCGCGGGTCTGCTCTTCATAATCTTCCGTTCGCTCGGAAAGATCTTCGGAGCAAGCGTCAGCGCAAAGGCAACAAAGTGCGACCCGATGATCGTAAAGTACCTCGGTATCACCCTTCTCCCTCAGGCGGGTGTCGCGCTCGGTATGTCGGTAACGGCAATGGAGCTCGGTCCCAAGGAAGGCTCGCTCATCCGAAACATAATCCTCTTTGCAGTCCTCATATATGAGCTGGTCGGTCCGCTCATGACCAAGGAGGCTCTCATCAAGGCGGGCGAGATCATCCCCGAGAACCGCAAGTCGGCAAAGCAGCTCAAC
>CAYRKS010000161.1:0-4861 GCA_964424855.1 uncultured Lachnospiraceae bacterium | reverse complement strand
TTGGGACGAGCTGACGGAGCACGAGCGCGAAGCGGGGAAAAGCTTCTTTGCGGAAAGTGTTGTTCCGAAAATTTTCACATACAAGCTATCGCCGCAAAGCTCAATCCCATTCATTGCGGACGGCGAAATTGCTGTGTTGCTTTGGAACGGAAAAATATCAAAAAAACTATATTTTCGCGGATACACATTTTTTCTCGCGATTGTGTCCGGTGACACTCCGTCGGGATGCTTTTTCGGATCGAATTTCGGCTCGAGAGCGATTTCGACGGCTGAATTATTGAAGCATTTTCTTCCGGAACTGATCGATGAGAAGGTCGAACACTTGCTTTTATTTAGAGTGATCAGAAATGCGGACATTGATAACATAAACGAAATTTGCAATAATAATTCCGATTATAAGGCGATAATGTCCGAAATGCTGCGGTTCCGTGACCGACTTTCGGTTATCAGGCTTGATATATTCTCTGATCGAAACGATGAATATGATGGCATGATAGATTTTCTGCGAAGCGGATTTGACCTGGAAAAATATCAAGTGTTTTTTGCACCGCAGCTTATGCGCCTGCGTGCCAAATCTATTATATATGATGCCTTTAGAAGAGAAAAGCCTGAGCTTTATTATAAACCGATAAGAAAATGCGCTTTGGATTCGGAAAATCTCCTTGATAAAATAGAAAAAAACGATATCTTACTGAGCTTTCCGCAGCATTCCTTTGATATATATCTCGATTTTTTGCGTGAGGCTATAGGATCGAAATCTACAAAATCCATCAAAATGACATTATATCGTCTTGGCGCGAGATCGAAGGTCGTTGCGCTTTTATGTGCCGCGGCGGTCAAGGGAATTGAGGTCACGGCAGTGATCGAACTCAGTGCAAGATTCGACGAACGATCAAATATCGAGTGGTCGGAGGTTCTGGAAAATGCCGGATGCCGCGTGGTATATGGAATTCCGCGATACAAGGTTCATGCAAAGCTCACCCTAATAGAGCAATATAATGGCAAGCAATTTGCACATATCGGGACCGGAAATTATAACGAATCCACTGCCAAGCAGTACACCGACATCGGAATTTTGACCTCAGATCGGCTAATTTGTGCAGATATTGGGAATTTATTCGATAATATCTGCGTGAGAACTATGGATTTTGACTGCACGGAGCTGCTTGTCGCGCCGATCACGCTAAAATCCAAACTCATAGAACAGATAGAAGGCGAGCGAAAGCTCGGCTCTGACGGTTACATTTTTATGAAGCTGAACAGCCTGTCCGATCCCGATATCATAGCTTCATTGACAGAAGCCTCCAAATGCGGAGTGAAAATTGAACTTTTGATCCGCGGGATATGCTGCATTCGTCCGGGAACAGAAGGCGAGACCGAGAATATTTCGCTTCACAGCATTGTCGGAAGATATCTTGAGCATTCGCGAATATTCATTTTTGGCAAAAATGCTCAGACTCGCCGCACGTTTATCGGCTCTGCGGACATGATGCCGCGAAATACCGAGCGCAGGATCGAGGTTCTCGTTAGGATAAAGGATCGTCAAATTGACGAAAAAATATACAATATAGCCAAAGCACTGTTCTCGGATAATGTAAACACCTCGGTCATGGATCGAAACGGAGAATATTTTCGTGTTGAACCGTTAACCGGTGAAAAAAGACTCGACGGGCAGCTTGAATTGTTCAATATCTTTGACAACTGACCTTACAAGCTATAATATTTCGCGCAAATGCTCAAAAATTTTCTTTTCCTCGCGCGATATTTTGACCTGCGACAATCCCAAAATGTCGGCGGTCTGTTGCTGAGAAAGATCGCGAAAATAGCGCAAAATGACGATCTTGCGTTGCTGTGGCGGAAGACTTTGTATCGCGTCCTTGAGTGCGAGACGGTCGGTCAGCATTTCGATCTCGTTGCTTGACGATGGGATGATATCCTCGAGCTCGGTTCCGTCATCACCTACCGAGTCGCTGAGCGAGTGGCAGGGCGTTCCCGAGCCGAGCGCGAAGATCAGCTCGTCACGCGGTATATTGCAGTTTAAGACAAGCTCATCGATAGTTGGCTCACGTCCGTTTTTCTGTAAAAAACGCTCACGCTCACTGAGTATGATGGCATTCTGCTTTTTGGTGATCCTGCTGATTTTGATAAGTCCGTCGTCGCGGAGAAATCTTCGTATCTCACCGATTATCAGCGGAACGGCATAGGTCGAAAATGCGGTATTATAATTCGGATCAAAGCTGCGGATCGCCTTGATCATGCCGATCGTACCTATCTGTATCAGGTCTTCGCAGTCACAGCCGTGTGTGTCGCGGCTTCCGTCGATCCGGTCGCGAAAGCGCAGTGCAACGCTTCTGACCAGTCCCATATTTGTCTCCACAAGCTCTGAGATCGCCGCTTCATCGCCGGATATTGCCCGATCGAGCAGCTCCGGATTTTTTGAATAATCACTGATTTGCACAGTTTTTACCTCCGTGAAAAATATGTAAAAATCAGTAATTTATATTCCGAGTCTTATCCGCATTGTGACGCTCGTGCCTTCGCCTATGGCGGATTTGACATTGACGCTGTCCATCATGCTTTCCATTATGGCAAAGCCCATTCCGCTTCGTTCACCGGTCGTATCGGTCGTGAAGAGCGGTTCACGCGCCGCCGCGATGTCGGGTATCCCGATCCCGTGGTCGCGTATCGTGATAATGACCGAATTATCGTCAAAATGACGAAGGATCATATCGACCGTCGGACTCACAAAGCCCTTTTCGGCGGGGTAGGCGTGGACGATGCAGTTCGTGACCGCCTCCGAAACGGCGCATTTTACATCGGCGAGCTGTGAAACGGTCGGCGAGCATTGCGCGATAAAGCTGACTGCGAGGCTCCGCGCAAAGGCTTCGTTCTCCGAGATCGCCGAAAAGCTGCATTTCACCTCGTTCAAAACAGTTGAAATTGACATTATCCCTCCCTCCTTTCGATCGTGATGAGCCGCGATGTCCCCGCAAGCTCGAGTATTCGACTCACTCCGTCGCTCGGATTCACGACTCGCAGCTCACCGCCCAGCTCCCGCGCCAGTGTGAAGCGTCCGAGGATCAGTCCGAGTCCCGAGGAATCCATGAAGGAGACATTTGAAACGTCGAGACGCACAAGCTTCGGGCGATAGAGATAAAGCTTTTCGTCTATTTTTGCTCGAATATTTCGTGCGTTATGATGGTCGATCTCGCCCGAGATCGCGGCATCAAGGCATCCGTTGTTCAGCGAGCAGGTGACTGCGCCGCCGATGATTTGTTCGTTATTCACGATGATTATCACTCCCGAAAAAATATTTTTGTCAGATATATGCACGGCGATTCTTCAGTCTGCCGTACATATCTATTGTACACCATTTTGTGCGTGAAAAATGTCATAATCTGGAAACGGAGTAAATTTTTTTCGCAAAAGGTCTTGACAATTTCTTCGAAATATGATATACTGTATTCGGGGACGACACCCATCACAAAAAACAGCTATCTATGCGAAGGGGGAGGACACCCATTAACGAAAACATGATTCGCGTGATTGATGAAAACAATATTCAGCTCTCGCCGACCTACAAGCGTCGCGCGAAGGGACTTGTCAAAGCCGGACGGGCGCATTGGACATCCGTCAAGCAGGACGAGCTGTGTCTTCATGCCGATCATTCCCGCCCGGAGGATATTTCGGAGGCAAATATGAACGAAGACATCAAATCAACCGAGCTTACTGTTGAGGATTTCAACAAATTACATGAGAACCGCATAAATTCGTCAGCCATTCTCGAACGAATGGACATGATCCGCAGTGAATCCGCACATCTTTACGCTGCTATCGATCTCCTTAAGGACTTTCAGATAAACGACAGTGTGAACGGTGGTATCGGAGATGCCGAGCGTGCGAAGGCGATAAACGCGATGGTCACATCGCGCGAAACGACCCTTCAGATGGAGCTGAAAATGCTCGAAAAGATGTACGACGATATGGTAAACGGGTACGCGGCGCACTTGGAAGCTCAGACAAAGTAAAAATAAAGTCAATATAACGCAAAAAACCGAACGGAGCGATCCGTTCGGTTTTTTATTACTTTCTTGCGGCGATGAAAGCGTCCATTCGCGCATTTGCCGGGTGATCGTACCACACTGTGTCGCGCGGGAGCGCGGCAAGCTCACGCTTGAGTCCCTCGGCGAGCGGCATAAGCTCGGACTGCTTCATTCCGGTGAACTCGAGTATCTTTGAGTTATCGACTATGCGATCGAAGAGGCGGTCGTATGCGAGCTGCCAGTAGACCCCATTTTGACGCGGAGCTCCGCCGTAAATCTCAACATATTCGTCAACGGTGACGGGAATGTACTCGAGACCGATCAGGTCGTGGTATATATCGGCGACCTTTCCCCACTTGTTATGCTCGGCGGTCGAGACCGTGAAGACCTCGCCCAGAGCCTTTTTGTTGAAGCAGAGACGCGCGATCATTTCGGCAACGTCACCTGCCCAGCTCATCGTTGCCTCGACCTCGAGTGCCGCCTCGGGGAGAACGATCTTTTTACCTGCGAAGGTGCGTCCGACGACCAGATCTGCTTCGAGGGTAACGAGCTGGAAGCGGCGTTTGGAATAGGTTATCGCCGGGCGGATCGCCGTCCAGTTGTCAAAGCCGGAGGCTTTCAGAATTTCTTCGCCGCGCGCCTTGTAGAGCGAATAATCCTCGCTTGCGATGAAGGTCTGATCGGTCGAAACATCGAGAAGACGGGGCGAGGTCTCGCGGATCGGATGCTCCTCGTTTGCATAGACGCGGTAGGAGGAGAGATATATGTACTGCTCGGTCTTTTCGAGGAAGGAACGGTGTACCTTCTTGAACTCGGGA
>CAYRKS010000160.1:0-4872 GCA_964424855.1 uncultured Lachnospiraceae bacterium | reverse complement strand
CATGGGTGGAATTCCTCCTATATATAAATAAATTTTGACAAAGGGTATTTATGGCGATATTTGCGCATAAAAGTGCCACGATAATATAATATCACTTTTTGAAGCATTTGTAAAGAGGTAAAACGAAAATATTTTGTAAACATAAGAGAAAAGAAGGACAGGACAGCAAAAAAACGCGATTTTTTCGCGTTTTTTTGCTTGATTTATTAAGTTATTCGGCGATGGTGAGGTCATAACGGGCATAGAAGTGATGGCTTCGCCATTATAGGTGAGGTCAGCGGGTACGTTGTCGAGATTGTTGTCGGTCACTGATGTGATTTGTTCGCATTGGGTGGTGTCATTGTCAGAGGTTACGCCGCAGAGTAATTGTCGTGCTTTCGGGATTGCATATAGATTATCGAGCGGTTGGATTTAATGGTGCAGATAATTTAACAATATCGATCGAGTGAGGGAATTTTCGTGAAATTTCTTGACAAGCTTTGAATTTTATGGTATAATATTATTTGCGACCGGGTCGGACGATCGCGCGGTATCATGCCGAAAGGTCTTACCGTGAGGAAAGTCCGGGCTTCACAGGGCAGGATAACGGATAACGTCCGCCGAGGGCAACCTCCGGGAAAGTGCAACAGAGATATACCGCCCGATATTTTATATATCGTGGTAAGGATGGAAAGGCGAGGTAAGAGCTCACCCGAGGCTATGGTAACACAGTCTCGCTGTAAACCCTATCCGAAGCAACGCCTATGGTATCCGCGTTTTTCGCGGCTGTCTGCCCGACAGAGACCATTGATTGCGGCAAGTGAGAATTCACTGAGCGTATCGGAGACGGTACGCCTAAGATAGATGACCGTCCACGACAGAACCCGGCTTACAGACCCGATCGCGTTTTTTGATTTATTTGCGTTCTCGGAAGGCGAGGACGCTTTTTTTATACAAAAAAGGAACGGAGCATAGCTCCGTTCGGGGGTGAAATCCGACATTAGCGACAAGGTTTCATCGCGCTCGATCCTTTGAGGCTGTGAGGCGTTCATGAGGTAGCCCGAGTAGCGTCCCATTATCTCTTTGACATCAGCCTGACGCTTGGGAGCGGTTTCGGGTTCGAATTGGAACAAAGTATACTCGCCGTTTATTTCCTCAATACCAGAGGGCTTCACGACATAAGACAGGTATTCATTTCCAACAATAGCATGACTTTCATTGAAGAACATATAAAAATCTTCGTCGATATCGCAGATAACTTGCCGTGCGAGTTCGGACTGTCCCTCGGACAATATCATCAAATCTATTTTACCATCTGATCTGAAGATATTGAAGTGGGCGGCGTTGAGTTCAAGCTCTCCGTCCTTGTTCACATAGTAGACATAGTACGGACCGATGATTGTGGAGTCCGGGTGAAGGCTTGTGCCGCCGCGTAGCTCCTTCCAAACTGCGGGGTTATCGAGAGACAGGTCGAGCTCGGGATTAACGACGGTGGGGCGAGAGATTATGTCTGCGGCGACCTGAGTTCCGAAGACGATCGAAAGTGTTACGAGAATGAGGGTGAGAATTTTGATCTTTTGCTTCATGGTCATTAGCTCCTTTCTGTATTTGGACAGTTCCCGATCGCTTTGTTCAAAAATCGATTTTGTTTATCTTCTGTAAATCACATTATAGCGTTAGCATAGGCTGCCTCCTTTTATTTCGGTGCTTCAGAGCTTTTGAGCTTTATATCATCATTCAAATGGGATAACGTCTAAATAAAGCTATAAGTGAGGATGCAGAGTTCTTTCATATATTCAATACTATTATAGCATAAAATGTGAGACTTGTCAACGCGGGATCAGATGAAAATGCAAAATCGGCAGCATGAACAATTACAGAGGCAGAGATTTATGCAACAAGCACAAAGGGGTATATCGAAGTGATAAAAAAATTTATGGCGGTTCTTGATAGACAGCTTTTTTCTTTATGTTCACAATATTGCATTGAAATTTTATTGGAAACAATGATATAATATAATTTAACACGAATTTTCTAGAGAAAAAGGAGAATGATAATGAGAAACAAGCTTATCATTACGGCTTTACTTGCGATATCGCTTACACTTGGCGGCTGCGGAGCGAGTGAAGCAAACGCGCCCGCGGGGTACACGGAGATATCCGACGAGGGGCTGAACTATCATTTTTACGTTCCGAGCAATTGGACACCCGACATTTCGACCGGAATGACGAGTGCGTATTACGATGGACGCGACCCTTCGAACGTATCGATCACGGCGTTTGAGCTGGAGGATGTATCGATAAACAGCGTTGACGCATATTGGGAGCTCAACGAAGCCGATCTCAAGCTGATACTTCCGAATCTCGAGTATGTTGACATATCGGACGCTAAGCTGGGCGGAGCGGATGCGAAGCAGTACACCTACACGGCATCTATGTCGGACATGGATTACAAGTTCATGCAGGTAGTGGCGATAAAGTCGAACACGGTGTACATTTTCACCTACACCGCGACGGCGGAGAATTACGACAGTCACATCGAGGATGTCATTTCGATGATCGACTATTTTGAATTCAAATGAGTCGGACGATATATTTTGACAACAGCGCGACGACTCCGCTCTGCGAGGAAGCGAAGAGTGCGATGATCGAAGCTATGGAGCGGTACGGCAATCCGTCATCGCTCCACGATCTCGGGCTTGATGCCGAGTCGATAGTATTTTCGGCGCGCAAGGAGATAATGACCGCTTTAGGGCTGAGGTGTGCCTCGAAGCTTGACGGGCGGCAGGTGATATTCACGGCGAGCGGCACGGAGGCGGACAATTTAGCTCTGACCGGGGTAGCTTTTGCGAAGGATTTCACTTCGGGGAAGAAGATCATAACCTCGGACAGCGAGCATCCCGCAGTGCTTGAGACCTTAAATATGCTTGAGAAGCGCGGGTTTGAGGTGATACGGATACCGACGCTCGGCGGAGTTCCCGACTACGAGCTTATAGAGCGGGTCGCAGACCGAGACACGATACTTGCGAGCTTCATGCTGGTGAACAACGAGACCGGCGCGGTATATGACATAAAGCGGATATACGACATAATAAAGATAGCGAATCCGAACGCGGTGATGCACACCGACTGCGTTCAGGGCTTTTTGAAGCTCAGGTTCACGCCAAAGACGCTCGGAGCCGATCTCATCACGATGAGCTTTCACAAGGTAAACGGTCCGAAGGGCGTGGGTGCGCTCTGGGTATCGCCGGAGGTTACAAAGGCGCGAAGGCTCGTACCGATAATTACCGGAGGCGGGCAGGAATCGGGTATGCGCTCGGGCACTGAGAATGTTATCGGCATTGCGGGAGCGGGGGCGGCGGTCAAGGCGAATTTTGCGCGGCTGGATGAAAATTCGGCTCACGAGAGCGAGATACGCGAATATTTGGCAAGGAGTCTTTCGGACGAAGCGAGATTTCCCGGCGTAAAGCTGCACATACCGAGTGACAAGGCGGCATCGCACATACTTTCGGTAGGACTCCCCGACATAAAAAGCGAGGTAATGCTGCACAGTCTCTCGCACGCGGGGATATATGTCTCGAGCGGGTCGGCTTGCTCATCGAACACGGGACACGGCAGTCATGTTTTGAGAGCCTTTGGGTTATCGGATCGCGAAGCGGACTGCACGATACGGATAAGTCTCGGATATCAGAACACGCTTGAGGAGGCGGAGGTATTTCTCGGCGAGCTTGAGTCCTCGCTGAAGGCTCTGGTTCGGATGGTAAGGAGATAACAGCGTTACTTTTTTTCGGAAAGGAACTATATTATGGAAGCATTTGAGTATGTACGCTCGCTTTGCGAAGCGGCGAAAGCTGCCGCGCCGAGATATTCGTTTGAATCGGGAGCGGTGAAGAATTCGATACTCAAGCGGACGGCGGAGCTGCTTGAGGAGCGTTCGGGCGAGATAATTTCGGCGAACGAGCTTGATCTTTCGAAGGCATCGGAAAACGGTGTACCCGATGCCATGCTCGACCGTTTGAAGCTTGACGAGAAGCGGATAGGCGGTATTGCGTCGAGTCTTTACGATCTTATACGCTTAGAGGATCCGATCGGCTCGGGAGAGCGGACGGTGAGACCGAACGGACTGATCATCGAAAAGACGCGGGTATCGCTCGGAGTCGTTGCGGTGATATACGAAGCGAGACCGAATGTGACGGTGGATGCGGCGGCACTCTGTCTGAAGACGGGAAATGCCTGCATACTTCGCGGAGGCAAGGAGGCGATAAACTCGAATCGTGCGCTGGTCTCTGTGATGAAGCAGGCGATAAGTGAAGCAGGCTGTGATCCCGACATTTTACAGCTTATTGAGGACACGACGCGCGAAAGCTCGACGGCACTTATGAAGATGCGCGTGTATATCGATCTTTTGGTACCGCGCGGAGGGCGCGGACTTATCCGAAGTGTAGTCGAGAATGCCACGGTTCCGGTGATCGAGACCGGAGCGGGCAACTGCCATCTTTATGTCGATCGGACTGCCGAGCTTGACAAGGCGGTGAAGGTCGCGCTGAATGCGAAGCTTTCGCGTCCGGCGGTCTGCAATGCGATCGAGACGCTTTTGGTGGATGAAGAGATCGCGGGCGAATTTTTGCCGAGGTTCAAGGCGGCTCTGACGCACGGGCTTGAGATACGCGGCTGTAAGCGCACCTGCGAGATAATAGAATGCGAGAGAGCCTGCGATGAGGACTGGGACACCGAGTATGACGATTACATACTGGCTGTTAAGGTGGTCTCGGGAATAGACGAAGCTGTTTCGCACATAAATGCGCACAACACGAAGCACAGCGAATGTATAATGACTCGCAGTATGGAGAATGCCGATCGTTTCAGGAGAGAGATCGATGCGGCGGCGGTATAT
>CAYRKS010000159.1:0-4885 GCA_964424855.1 uncultured Lachnospiraceae bacterium | reverse complement strand
CTTTGACATAAAATATGCACCTCCAAAAGTGTCTAACTTTTGGGGTGCATATCATTCGGCAAGCTCTCGATAAGCTGTTATGCTTTGCTTTAACGCTTCAGCGGCAGGTAAGCTCAAGCTCGTGCTGTATCTCCTCTGCGCGCTTTATCTGATCGTTCAGATTCCACTTTCCGATGTTCACTCCGTCCTTCATGAAAGCCGAGCCGCACTGATGGAAGTAAAATTCTATCCCGCGCTCCTTTGCCTCGAGGTAGAGCGACTTTACCCATTCGTACTCTATCGGGCGCACATCAGCCTTCGGAGCCATTTCTCCGCCGACATTCACGCATTTTATGAGTCCGGTGTCGAGATATTTTCCGAGCTTTATCGGACCTATGAGCGGCGAGCAGAAGACCTCGCGGTGCTTGAGCGGAGCGTCGAGAAAATACGGAAGGCGTTTGTCCGCCATCTCCTGATTCTCTATCGAAATGCTCAGGTGGAAATGCTCCCAGCCGTCACCCCAGTCTCTCGGGACGCAGTCCTTTATGCGCTCGGGACGCTTTGTGGTCGTGACGAAGATGCAGTCCTTTCTGTGACGGATCGTGTCCCAGCAGCCCTCGCGCCATGCGTCAGCCTCCTCGATGAAAAAGTCGGAGGAAAAGCAGAGCTTTACCAACGAGTGAAGCGGACAGTCCTTGTCCTTCAGCTCATAGGTCGTTTTTCCCTTGGTTATTATCGTCGTGTCTCTGCCGTAACGCTTGTCCATTTTATAGACGAAGCAGTTTTTACAGCCGGGACTGACCCTTTTGCAGCCGTGCCACGGGTTCCACGGTATCGCTTTATCGATCTCTGCGTTTTGCATTGTGTTTTCCTTCTATAATTATCAAGTTCAAAATACTATCCTCTGCTCGAGGCTTTCAAGCTCATCTCTTTTGAGGTTATAGTATTTGACTATCGGCGAAAGCTCGCCGTCGGGCGTACTGACGGCATTTTTGCGGAAGCTCTCGGGGACGAGGGAATAGAGTATGTCGCCGTCGATATAGCGTCCGAGCTCGTCCTTTTCGGGTCTTCCCGACAGCTCTGCGCCGAGGATATCCTTATGCTCATTGGCGTATAAAAGTCCCTCGGAAAGTCTCATCGAGCAGCAGAACCACGCCTCGTACATCTGAGCCTTTAGTATCGGCTGAGAGGCGCAGACCACATTGTCGGTTCCCGCTCCGCCGTTATCGCGCTGTGCGGTCGCAAGACCGTTATGCCAGATACGCGCGGCGAGACGGCGGTATTGCGGGGCATTTGTCAGCTCGAAGAGCTGTCCCGCGAGCATCATCGAATCGACTATCGCGCAGGGCTCGGTCCAGGAGTCGGGTCTTCCCCACCAGTTGAGATTTTGATAGGTATAGGTCATACCGCTCTTTGCATATATCCTCATTATGCTCCTTGCGAGCTGAAGATATTTTATGTCCTCGGTGAGCTTGTACATACGGACGAGTCCGCGTCCGGCGGTGAGGGTGCAGTGGGTCTGCATCTTGAGTCCCTCGATATCGGTCGAGTAGAGCATGGAAGCAAGGCGGTCGCAGATATCCTTCGCGCGGCTGTCCGAGGTCAGCTTGTAATAGTGCGAAAGCCCATCGAGCGACATGACCACACAGCCGACATCGGTCGATAACAGCCAGCCGTTTTGCACATCGGCGCAGTCGCCCGAAACTCCGCCCTTTTCCTTGCGCTTTTCGACCGGGTATCGGTCGATTTTATCGAGTATCGGAAGGTATATATATCTGAAGGTCTCCTTCATCGCATCAAGGCTCAGTCTGTCGCCGTAAAGCTCGTAATGCTCGCAGAGTCCGCGAAGATACCAGCTGTGACCCGATATCTGCTGCTCGTTTATCGGCGAACCCTTGTCGCCTACCGGCTCACCGAAGAACAGCCTTCCCGCCGTCTTTTCCTCGAGCAGCGAGTACATTTTCGACATACGGTCGGTCTCGTTTCCGAGCCTTGCATGGGTTACGAAGGAGAGCAGTGCTCTGCCCTCAAAATCTCCGTACCAGGTGTAGCCCGCCTCTCGAAAGAGTTTCTCGGTCGAATATTCCTCGCCTGCGGATATCCGCTCGAAATTCAGCCTTATCCGCTCGGCAAGCTCGCTTTCGTCAAAGTATTTCATGATTTGTTCCTTATATATTATATTATGCGCTGCGCATTTCAACGCTCAAGCTTTCTGAAGCGTATGACTCGACTGTCAAAATCGCCCTCGAGCTTTATATTCACACCGAGCTTCATCATCGCACGTCCGCTCATAACGATGCTCTTAGGAGAATTGTTCACTCCGCGCGGTGTCTTCGGATTGAAGCTCATAAGTCCTCCGTCCTCGAGCTCATAAAGCGCGTCCTCCTCCAGACCCTCCAGGCGCAGAGGCTCGGGAAGCACCATGAACTGCTGACTTTTACCGAGCATGAAGATCACTCCCTCGTCACCGTAAAGATATTCAAACGCCGCATACGGCTTGTCATTTGCCGATGCCAGTCGATATATATCGCCGAGATGGATTATGTGTCGGAGCGATTTGTACCGCTCGATGTAGCTCTTGAGCTCGACCTTCTCATCCTCCGAAAGCTCCACGAGATTCCTTCCGACAGCAAGCGAGCCCATCATCGCGATCTCCGCCTGATATTTCATCGGCGTTACACGACCGTTGTGATGCTGAGTGTAAACATCGCTTATGTGGCATCCTCCGCCCGCAAGCTTCGGGAGCATGAAGTACGAAAAGCCTTCGTGGATCTTAAGTATGTCGAGCGGATCCTGATTATCCGAACGGTTTATTCGTCCCGAAAATCTCAGCATGGAGAGATCGGTACGCATACCGCCGCCGGCACAGTTTTCAAAAAGCAGCTCGGGATAGCGTTTCTTTACCGCAAGATAGCATTCGGTAAGATTCTTAACATATTTTTCCCACGCTTCGCGACCGAGCACCGGATTTCCGACATCGAAAAGATATCGGTTGTAGTCGATCTTGAAATAATCGACTCCGCAGCTCTCGATTATCGAGATTATCCTTTCGGTAATGTAGTCGCGAACCTCGTCAAGAGCAAAGTTCAGAGCATACCGCACGCCCTCTATAGAGGCTCCGCGCGACTCATAGCCGAACACCCAATCGGGATGATCATGTACAAGCTTCGAATCGATATGCACGCACTCAGGCTCCATCCAGAGTCCGAAAAGCATTCCGCGCTTATGAAGCTCATCGGATATGTAGCGAAGTCCATGCGGGAATCTGTAGCTGTTCTCATTCCATTCGCCCATTCCCTTTGCATAATTATCCGCTTCGCCCGCCCAGCCGGCATCGACTATCAGTGCCTCAATGCCAAGCTCATGCGCCGGCTCGATAAGCGAGAGTATCTTCTCCTCGTTGATATTTCCGAAGTAGGTTCCGTAGGCGTTGCAGACGACCGGCATGATACGCTTTGCCTCGGTCTCGGACATGATGTGTCTGCGCTCGAAGCTGTGGATATCGCGGCTCATTTTGCCGAAGCCGCCCTCGGTGAAGCCGAAGACAAACGGCGGTGTGGTGAATTCCTCTCCGCTCTTAAGCCCTATACGGCAGTCAAAGCTGTTTATACCCGCCGAGACCGAAATGTCTCCGCAGACTCCCTTTTCGATCACGAGCTTATGCGTTCCGCTCCAAACAAGCGTTCCGAACCAGACATTTCCGCGTCTCTCGGTAGCATCGCCCTCATCGATCGCAAAGAAGGGCACTGCATCGGGTCCCGAGAGAATGCTCCGTGTCTGAAGAACCGTCTGACCGTCGCGGATCGCCTCGCGTGTGATACGATATTCCTCGCTCCATCTTCCGGTGAGTGAGGTAAGACGATATTCATCGCGGTAGGGCAGATGAAGCATAGCCGAATTGAATATCTCAAGCTCCGCCTCGCAGCTTCCGCGGTTAGTGATGACAGCCGAGCGTTCGATGAGTCCGCAGTCGTCGAAGACCTTGTAGATAAGCTTTACATAAAGCCCGAAGGTCTCGTCGCAAAGAGTTACCGAAAGCTCCTCACCGCTTATCTCGTGTGAGACATAATTAAGTCTGAGATCGCGTGTACCGTCCGAAAAATTCACCTTCAGCGCAGGCTCGGTGCCTCGGATGGTATCGTTCCAGCCCGGATATTCATCAAAGATATTTACGAGAGGAGAAGAATGCCAGCCCGTTCTGAGTCGAACCGTAGCCGCATTTATTGTGGGGATATCCTCGAAACGCTCGAGTCTTACACCGTAGTGTCGGGTCACAAGGCGACCGTTTGTAATCGAAAACGCCAGAGTAAGCTCTCCCGCATCGAGCTTGAAAAGTCCGTCCTTGTATGAGATCGGCATGGTAATACACCTTCCCTTTTTGATTTTTATATTTTAATTTTATATTATACGTTGAATCTGAAGAGAACGATGTCTCCGTCCTTTATAACGTACTCCTTACCCTCGCTTCGGATGAGACCCTTTTCCTTTGCCGCCGCCATGGTTTTGCAGGCGATCAGCTCGTCAAAGCCGATGACCTCCGCGCGAATGAAGCCGCGCTCGAAGTCCGAGTGTATCTTTCCGGCTGCCTGAGGTGCCTTGGTTCCCTTGGTTATAGTCCATGCGCGAACCTCCTTGGGTCCTGCGGTCAGGTAGCTGATCAGTCCGAGCAGAGAGTAGCTTGCCTTGATGAGACGGTCGAGTCCGCTCTCGGCGATACCGAGGTCGGAGAGAAACATTTCGCGCTCCTCGCCCTCAAGCTGTGCGATCTCGGCTTCTATGCCCGCGCAGATCGGCATTATCTGAGCGTGCTCGCTCTCGGCGTATTCGGAGAGCCTTTGGTAGCCCGCGTTGCCCGACATATCGCTTCCGATCTCGTCCTCGGCAATGTTTGCCGCGTAGATCACCG
>CAYRKS010000158.1:0-4908 GCA_964424855.1 uncultured Lachnospiraceae bacterium | reverse complement strand
CGGGCGCGCACGGCTTCTCAATGGGCTATAACTACAACGGAAAGCTCCGCTCGGCAGAGCTGCTTTACAAGGAGGACGGCAGTGTTGAGCTGATCCGTCGTGCCGAAACCCCCGAGGACTATTTCGCAACCCTCATCTGGTGATAGGGGTATAACAATAATCAAGGCAATATCGGCAAAAACCGATAAAATATAAATTTTTTGGAGGATTTTAATCATGACACTTCCTGTTGCTCTTCAGCTTTATTCCATCCGCGACGAGGTTGCCGCAGATATGAAGGCGGCTCTTCTCAAGGTCAAGAACATGGGCTACGACGGCGTTGAATTTGCCGGACTTTACGGTCACACTCCCGCTGAGGTCAAGGCTCTCTGCGAGGAGGTCGGACTTGTTCCGATCTCGGCTCATGTGCCGATCGACGATATGGTAAAGGCTCCCGAGGAGACTGTTTCGGCTTACGCTGAGATCGGCTGCAAGTACATCGTTGTTCCCTACGTTATCGAGGAGAGAAGACCCGGCGGCTCGAATTTTGACGGCACCATCGAGGATATGAAGATGATCGGTGAGGTCGCGAAGAAGCACGGCATGACCCTGCTTTATCACAACCACGACTTCGAGTTCGTAAAGCTTGACGGCGAATACGGTCTCGATGTTATCTACAACCGCGTTCCCGCAGACCTTCTCCAGACCGAGATCGACACCTGCTGGGCAAATGTCGGCGGAGTTGATCCGGCAAAGTACCTTCTCAAGTACACCGACCGCGCTCCCGTTGTTCACCTCAAGGACTTCTCGGGCGAAAAGTCCGACGATATGTACGAGCTTATCGGTATCGAAAAGAAGGGTCCGAAGCGTCCGAGCGGCTTTGAGTTCCGTCCCTTCGGCTTCGGCTATCAGAACGTTCCCGAGATACTCAAGGCAGCAGTTGCCGCAGGCGCAAAGTGGGTCGTTGTTGAGCAGGATCAGCCCTCTATGGATCGCACTCCTCTCGAGTGTGTAAAGCTCAGCCGCGACTACCTCAAGCTCCTCAACTGGTAAGCTTTTGAGGAAAGCAGCCCTTGATTAAACAGTTGCTCCTATTTTGAAAAAGCGATCGCACCATAAAAATGAGCTGTGCAGCATTTTCCCGCACTGTCTTGGTGCGATTGCTTTCTTTTTTTGAATATAATATATGCCGATAACGGTCAAATGCTCTTTGAACCGATTTTCGGCAGAAAGGTATAATTACTTATGAAGCTTATAAAAACCGCGGCGCGCGAGAACAAATTCTTTGAGGTCAGCGAGCTTGAAGCGGGGAACCTTAGCAGAGGCAACGAGGGAAATGTCGTCAACGTGTTCGACGATGTTCGTTATCAGGAAATACTGGGCTTTGGCGCGGCTCTGACCGAAGCCTCGGCGTACAACTATTCGCGCATGGACGCTGAGGGGAAGAAGGCATTTTTAGAGGCTTATTTCGACCGCGAAAAGGGTATCGGTTACAACTTCGGAAGACTGCATATAAACTCCTGCGATTTCTCGATAGATGCCTATACCTGCGTCGAGGAGGGCGATGAAACGCTCGAGAGCTTTAATATCGAGCAGGATAAAAAGTACATAATTCCCTTCTTGAAGGATGTTTTGGCATATACCAAGGAGAAGCTTGTTCTTTTCGCCTCCCCGTGGAGTCCTCCCGCATATATGAAGGACAACGGAAGCCTTTTCGGCGGAGGAAAGCTCAAGGAGGAGTACAAGGAGCGTTGGGCTCGTTGCTATGCGAAATTCATCAAGGCTTACAGAGCCGAGGGCATCGAGATATCCGCGATCACGATCCAGAACGAGCCGAACGCCTTCCAGAGCTGGGAGAGCTGCCACTATACCGCAGAGGATGAAAGAGATTTCATCGAAAAATATCTCGCGCCCGTGCTTGACAGCGAGGGACTTTCCGAGATCAAGATCATAATCTGGGATCACAACAAGGAGCGTGTATATGACCGCGCAAAAACCATTCTCTCTGATCCCAAGGTCAACGAGCGAGTCTGGGCGGTCGGTCATCACTGGTACACGGGAGAGCATTTCGAGAGCCTGCGTCTTGTAGAGGAGCAGCTCCACAAGCCGAATATCTGCACCGAATTTTGTGCCGGGATGAGAAGCCCCTTTGATACTCTTCCCGAGAGATACGGCATAGAAATCTGCGAAAATCTCAATAACTACTGCATAGGCATCTGCGACTGGAACATCCTGCTCGATGAGTTCGGCGGTCCGTATCACAATCGCTACAGATCGGGAACCACGGCTGTGCCGATCGACTATACCAAGGGCGGCAAGGCGGGCTGCTATTCTCCGATAATGCTCGAAAACGAAAAGCTGAATATAACTCCGGTATATTACTATGTCGGACACTTTTCGAAATACATAAAGCGCGGCGCGGTTCGAGTTGCCACGACCAAGTACGCAAAGCACATATATGCGTGTGCATTTGTAAACCCCGACGGAGAAAGAGTCGCGGTGATCATGAATACCGCCGACAATGATGACCGTGTGGCTCTTCGCGTAAACGGCGACGAATGCACTGCGATACCGCTTTCGGCACATTCTATCGTGACCGTTTTGTTTTGACGGCTGAGTGAAAATTCTCTGAGACTTAAAATACCGAGCCTGTGACGCGGCGTTGTGCGGCGGCACAGGCTTTCGGTGCAGCAATCCTAAAATCTTTAATGAGGTGAAACACCATGAGGATCAAATATCTGTACAAGGACGGCAAAAAGAAGGCTCTTACGATGAGCTATGATGACTGCCCGAACGAGGATCTGCGCCTTCTTGAGATATTCAACAAATATCACATCAAGGGAACCTTCCATCTGATTTCAACGAATCTTAAGTATCCCGACCGCGCGATACGGCTCGATACCGCGCGTGAGATATACGCGGGACACGAGATATCGGCACATTCGCTGACGCATCCCTTTTTCGATCAGATACCGAAGGAGGAGCTGCTCTATGAAATGCTCGAGGACAAGAAAAATCTCGAGGCGATAAGCGGATATCCGGTTCGCGGAATGTCATATCCGAACGGTATAGTCACCGACGAAGTGCTGAATTGTCTTCGCGCCTGCGGCTTTCAGTACGGACGCACGACCGTAGCAACTAACGGCTTCAATCTGCCCGCTGATTTCATGCGTTGGACTCCGACCTGTCACCATCGCGGAGATATAATCGGAAAGATCGAGCAGTTTAAGACCGTATATTACGCGCTCCCGCTCTTTTATATCTGGGGACACAGCTTCGAATTTCCGCGCGGCACCTTGGACAGCAGCTGGGAGATGATCGAGGAATTCTGCGACAAATTCACATCCACCTTTGAGGATTCGGTATGGTACGCGACCAATATTGAGATATTCGATTATGTTACCGCGCTTCGCAGCCTTTCCTTCTCGGCGGATCGAACGCTGGTTTGGAACCCTTCGGGGATGTCGGTCTGGATCGAGGCTGACGGCAGCCCGTTTGAGGTAAAGCCGGGACACAATCGGATAATCTGACGAGATAACATATCGAGCATTTTCGGAAGGAATTTAGCTGTGAGCAATGCGAAACGACCGAGCTTTCCCCGGATATGTCGCTCGATGATCTCGCGGCGGCTTGATTCTTGTTCGTTCCGACCTTTACCGAGCTTTGCGCCGAGCTGACTAATGACTGCGAAAAGGCGGCTCTGCTAAGAGCATGGCTACCGCTCACGTTATCCAGAAATGAGTTCGCTCGGGTTTAATGTGCCGACGAGCCTCTAAAGCCTTCCGAAAATCAAAAAACTTTGAAAACCCCCTTGACAAAACTCGATTTTGGGTGTATAATAATACTAATGGCAGAACGGAAGCTGCCTGCATTGAGTGTCCCAGAGAGGGTCGGTATTTGCTGAAAGCCGATCTGTCACAGGTGTAGGTCTTTAACCGCCGTTCACGGGCATTGCCTTTGCCGCGCACAGGAAATGGTGCGCCGTATTCCGACGTTATACGGATGGGGAGTTATTGCTTCCGAATGAGTGAAAAATTCGGGTGGAACCGTGGGATAAAATCTCACCCCGAGGGTCATAATAATTTTATTTTATTATGCCCTCGGGGTTTTTTATCCTCTGAGGGCAGGAAAGGAACTATCATGTTCAAGATCAAATTTGCCGGCGCGTCCGAATTCGAGTTCGATTCGCCGATCACGGTGTACGAGGCTGCAAAGGCAGCCGAGCTTATCGACCGCTCTGTCCTCGCCGCAAGCGTAAACGGTGAGCTTCATGCACTTTCCTATGAGATAAGCGCGGATGCCGAGGTCAAGCTCCTCACCTTCGCGGATGCCGAGGGAAAGCACGTTTTCTGGCACACCGCTTCGCACATTCTCGCTCAGGCTGTCAAGCGTCTCTATCCCGAGGCAAAGCTGACCATCGGTCCGGCTATCGACAGCGGCTTCTACTATGACATCGACAGCGATGTTGCATTCACTCCCGATATCCTCAAAACCATCGAGGGCGAGATGCAGAAGATCGTCAAGGAAAATCTTCTCATCGAACGCTTTACTCTCGATCGCGAGGAAGCGGTAAAATTCATGACCGAGCGCGCAGAGCCCTATAAGGTACAGCTCATCGAGGAGCTTCCCGAGGGTGCGGAGATTTCCTTCTACAAGCAGGGCGAATTCACCGACCTCTGTGCAGGTCCTCACCTCCATTCCACCGGCGCGGTCAAGGCACTCAAGCTTCTCCAGTGCACCGGTGCATATTGGAAGGGTGATCAGGCAAACAAGCAGCTTCAGAGAGTTTACGGAATCGCTTTCCCGGCGAAGGATATGCTCAAGGAGCATCTTTCGCAGATGGAGGAGGCAAAGAAGCGTGACCACAATAAGCTCGGACGTGATCTTGAATACTTCACGACCGTAGACGTTATCGGTCAGGGTCTTCCC
>CAYRKS010000157.1:0-4948 GCA_964424855.1 uncultured Lachnospiraceae bacterium | reverse complement strand
ACGCTCTCAAGTACGCGGCTCTCAGAAACCTCATGTACAGAAAGGGCAAGACCACCGAGATACTCGTCTCCTACGAGCAGGCAATGCTCATGATGAACGAGTGGTGGAAGCAGCTCTACGGCGAGTCCGAGGGCAAGAACAACATGGGCATCTTCCCGGCATCGGTCGTATTCTCCACCGACCTCCATTCGCTCGGTCAGTACATTCAGGAGGGCAGACGCAACCTCTTCGAGACTGTCGTCAATATCGAAAAGTCGAACCGCACCGTTATCATCCCCAATGACCCGAACAACATCGACGGACTCAACTTTCTCTCGGGCAAGGAGCTCCACTCGGTAAATCAGGCGGCAAAGAACGCGACCCTCATGGCTCACGTTGACGGCGGCGTTCCGAATATCGTCATCGATATCGAGGATCGCAGCGAGCATACCTTCGGCTATCTCGTATACTTCTTCGAGCTTGCCTGCGCGGTATCCGGCTATATCCTCGGTGTCAACCCCTTCAACCAGCCCGGCGTTGAGGCTTACAAGAAGAATATGTTCGCTCTTCTCGGAAAGCCCGGCTATGAGGCGGAAAAGGCGGCTCTCGAGGAGAGAATGTCGAAGTAATTTTCGGCTCCTCGGCTGTATTTGCCGAGGACAAAACAATGCTACAAGCCGAAAACTTGTGGTCAATGTCCGAGAACAGGTAAAACACGGCAAAAATCTTCGTCAAAATGCACGATATTGACGCGCAGATTTGTACAAGTTGCAAGAACTTTTGAAAATGCCGAATTTTGTTTATAAAACCTCTTGAAATTTTCATAATTTTGGGGTAAAATATAAGTACAAGCAAAAACCCCAAACCAAAATTCAGGAGGAAAACATTATGTTAAAGCTCATCATCGGCGTAAAGGGAACCGGCAAGACCAAGCAGCTCATAGAGCTGGTCAACACCACCGCGGCTCAGTCCAACGGATCGGTCGTCTGCATCGAAAAGGGAACCAAGCTTACATACGATATAAAGCACACCGCTCGTCTTATTGATACCGATCAGTACGGCGTTTGCGACGCTCAGTCGCTCTACGGCTTCATCGCCGGCATCGCGGCAAGCAACCACGATGTCACCGACGTTTTCGTTGACTCGGCTCTCAAGATCTGCGAGAACGACAGCGTAAGCTTCGACCGCTTCGTCACCGAGATCGCAGCTCTCACCGAAAAGTACGGCATCAACTGCACCATGACCGCGTCGCTCCCCGTCGATAAGGCGACCGAGATCGTAAAGCGTTACCTCTGATAAGGCTTTATCGGTAAGGCGGCGCAGTCTGTCGAAGGAGCTTGTCCGACAGTCCCGCGGCGAAAAGGGCGATCGGTGTTTTCGACCGCAGCCCGAAGCGTCAAGGGATTGTCGGACGGCTTATTTTTGGCAAGGGCTTGACCCGAGTCCTTTTTGCGCCGAGCGAGAGGGCAGAGCCGCCCGTTCGATCGAGGGCTGCGGCTTTTTCATGAAAGGAGACTCGCCTGATGGGCGAATGCTATATCCCCGAGGTACGGGGGCATCTTAAGAAATCAATAATCACACTGCCCGAGGCTATCGCAAACGCGAGCGGCGTTAAGGTGAACGGAAAGATACTCCGCTCGTTTATTTTCACGACCGATGTTGCGGTCATTCGAAATAACAACGCCGACGCGGTCATCGCGGTCTATCCCTTCCTGCCTCAGCCGATAATAACGCAGGCGGTCATATCGGTCGCCGATGTGCCGGTCTTCTGCGGCATCGGCTCGGGAGTCGGAGCGGGCGGTATAAAGCGGATCGTCAATCTCGCAAAGCACGCCGAATATCAGGGCGCGCAGGGAGTCGTCGTCAGTGCGAACATTTCAAATGAGGCGGTGCATGAGATAGCAACCGCTATCGATATCCCGGTAATTTTGACGGTCATCTCCGAAAACACCGATTTCAAGGCACGGCTCGAGGCGGGTGCCTCGATCCTAAATATCTCGGGTGCGGACAAGACCCCCGCGATAATCAAAATGGTGCGCTCGGAATTCCCCTATGTGCCGATAATCGCGACCGGAGGTCCGAGCGATCGGACCATCGATGAAACGATATCGGCTGGCGCGAACGCGATAACCTACACTCCGCCGACAAGCGGACATCTTTTCGCGGAAAAAACGAGCCGTTCGCGCGAGCTGGAAAAGACGCAGGGCTGACCTCTCGAGCTTTTTTCGAGCGGACAAGCTGCCGTGCGGCTTTTTCAAAACGGACTGCCGAAAATTGTCGGTCGTACCGAATTTTTACGTTTTTTGGAGATAATATGAAAATATTGAGTAAAGCCGCTGCGCTGGCATTGACGCTTTGTCTTACCTCTGCCGCGCTGCTCGGCTGTCGAAGCGAGGCGAAGCTCGCCGAGGATCTCGAGGTCGCAAGGAGCGGAATCGAAAAGGCGACCTCACTCGAATCGGGAGAGATCATGGTCTACGCCACCTTCAAGACCGAAAAGGAGGTCGGCGAAAAGCTGAGAAGCAGCGTCACGGAGTCGTATACAAAGTTCGTGCGCGGAGAATCGCTCGAATACGATTTTACCCGAACCGAAAAGTTCCCCTATTCGGATATCACCGAATTCTTCGACGCAAGCTGTGAGGGCGGCAAGACGATCGTCACGCGCGACGGCGTTGTCGTTGACGAGTCGGAGGCTCCCGACATATTCGAGGCGTTCAATATCGATTACACCGTCGAGGGGGTCGAGGACATAGTTGTCATCGAGCTCGATGCTCAGACGCTCTATACCGTGACCATGAAGCCCGAATACGCCGCAAAATTCAGCTCGAATTCCGACGGTATTGATTCGGTCTGCAAGCAGGTCAAGTATAACTACTACATCGATCCCGAGGGAGTCGTTCGCACGGTCGTTTCGGAGTTTACCTCCGAGGTCACCTGCGACGGTGTTGAGCAGACGGTCGTAAGCTTCTGCCAGACGGCAATAAACTGAAAATAACTCGAAACATACGAAGGACTTGTTCGTAACCCCGACAGTCCTTCGATGTTTTTTCAAAAAGGGGCTGCCCGAAATGATGTGCACCTCCAAAAGTGTTGACTTTTGGACTCACAGCATTCGGACAGCCCGTTTTTTTAGTTTTTCCGAGGCGCGATAAAATATCTCCCGGGAAATATAAGCGACCGCTTTTCAGCCCTCGCTCATTCGCCGACCGTGTATTCCACACCCTTTTCCGTGCGATAAACGCTGACAGATATCCTTCCGCGCGGAGTGGTGACGAAGCCCTTCGCGTAATTCATGCCATTCGGGAGCTGCGGCTTTATCTCGTATTCCTCAAAGCCGGGCGCGAGCGGATGTATACCGAGTATCCCCTCGAAAAGCTGACGCGCGGGTCCGCCGAACATCGGATGGCAGGAGGACGAGCCGAACTGCCAGCGTTCCCAGATGGTCGTCGCGCCGTTTCTCTTCATGTAGAGATAGCTGCCCATATTGTCGTTTGCGAGCAGCTTTCCGAAGGTGTCCGCATAGCCGTTCTTCATCAGCAGCTCGCATAGGATGTCGGTGCCGAGGAAGCCCGTGTCGAAATGCCCGAGCTCGTCGTAATACCTCGCGCATTCCTCGATATCGACCAGTCCGAGTGCCGCACCGTAGACGAGCCGTCCCTGTGTCCTTTCATAATCGCCGCTGAAATAATTCCGCTTTATAGAGTCGAGAATGTCCGCTTCGAGCTTGTCGAATTCGAAGGGAAGCTCGAGCCTTTTCGCTATCTTGCGCATCATGCGAAGGCTCACTACCATGTAATAGCTGTTCACGAGCGGCTCGGGAATCGTGCATTTCTCAAGTGTACACCAGTCTCCGAGGCACCAGCCGCCCTCCTCCTCGCGAACCACCAGCGAAGCCTCGCTGTGCTCGACCAGATAGCCGATCCATTTCACCATCGCGGGATAGCATTCGCGAAGCAGCTCGGTCTCGCCGAAGCTCTGCCAGAAGTGGTAGGGTACGATGACGATCGCACAGCCCCAGCCGCCCGGTCCGCCGCCTCCGCCCATAAAGGGCGCGGTGTGCTGAACGTGACCCGTGTCGGGATCCTGACAGTCGAGTATGTCGCGTATCCACTTGCGGTAGAATTCGCGCGTGTCAAGCAGCAGCATCGCGGTCGGCGCGGTTATCTGACCGTCTCCCGTGTAGCCCAGACGCTCGCGGTGCGGGCAGTCGGACGGAAAGCTTCCGTGCATATTGTCAAGCTCGGTGCGAATGTAGGCATCGTAAAGGAAATTGCAGCCCTCGCTGTCAGATTCGAAGCCCGAGGTCACCGCGACATCCGAATGCACGACCACGACCTCCGCCGAGTCGAATTCGCCCTCGACCTTGAAATATCTGAAGCAGTGCCAGACGAATTTCGGCTCGAAGACCCGTTCGCTCCCGTCGCAGACGAAAACATCGGTCATGATCTGAGCGCGTCCCGAGGAGCAGATGTGACCGCTGCCGCTCGTTCCGGTGTTGAGCTCGCCGTTTCGAAGCTCCTCCGAGAAGGTCAGCGTCACCTTGCCGACAAAGCCGCGCTTCGATACTATTCGAACGAAGCCGCTGATATTTTCGCCAGCGTCCCAAATGCCGTTGCCGAGCGGCTTCGGCTCGATCGTGCGGATGATTTTATCGGGCGCACCCAGCTCGGGACAAAGCTCCGATTCGGGGTCGGGAAGGATCTCTACCTCTCTCGTCTCGGAGCTTGCGGTCGGATCGATCACCTCGCCGATGAAGAGGTTCGAATAGGTTATCTCGCTTGCGAACCATTTTTCGCTGCCGTCCGAGACTATAACGCGGTCGGAAAGCTCGAGCGAGTATATGCACTTCACTCGATCGGAATAGCTCATCTCGCCCTCCGCCAGACGCTCGGTCTGAACGTACCAGCCGCCGCCCAGCTGTATCTCGAGGACATTCTCGCCCTCGAGCAAAAGTCCCGAAAGCTCAAAG
>CAYRKS010000156.1:0-4950 GCA_964424855.1 uncultured Lachnospiraceae bacterium | reverse complement strand
AGGAAGTTCGTCAAATTACGCGCTTTCGCCGCGGCGAAGGACTGCTGTGCATCGGTTATAACCACGTCCCCATTGCGTTTTACGCTACACAGAAGGAGTACGATGCCATTACCACATCGCCCACGGATCTGCTGAACAGAAAGGAAAACAAGACATGAACGAAATTACCCTTGCAAATGCTGCGAAGAAAATGTGTGCTCTGATTGAACACGCACTGCAAAAGGCCAATGCGCTGACAGCTCTGGCCGATGGTGGCAGGCTGTGCGAAGAAAAATTACAGCTTACGCTGGAGGAAACCGCACAGTATTTTGAGGCTGCCACCTTGACTCTACGTACGATCTGTGAGCGGCAGATGCCGGGAATCGGTGGATATGGGAAACAGAATGAACCTGCTTTTCAGCTTCCAGCCGGTCGTATTGAGATCGCCGGTGCAGGCTGGGTACATATGCAGCTCGATACGCTCCTGCCGCACTGCCGGTATCGTCCCGCTACATGGCTGACCAATACTGTTCGGCAGCTTTTGATTGCCTATATGCAGCACACCCATTTCCGTCTGCATTTCAGGCAGTTACTTCTCGTTATCGATGAACACAGCGATGTGGACGGGCGGCACGTTTTCGATCAGGACAACAAGGGCTGGAAAGCCGTCAGCAACGCGCTCAAGGGTATGGTCATTGACGATGACGATCAGTATCATCTGGCCGTGCATCTCATGTCCAGCCGCAGTGCGGAGAACGTCTGTCACATCAGTCTGGTTCTGCCGGACAGCGCGGATGATTTCTTCCGTCTCCATCGGAATGGGATGGCATATCATCCCCTAGAGCCATCCGTCATGGTCAATTTTACGCTGCTTTCTGAGTCATCTGCGCTCCCTGCAAATTACTGATGGCTTGGATGCTCTGCAAATCCCATAATACCAGACATTTTACAGTGCCGCACCCATCACAGAGAGCTGAAAAAGCTGTCATCTACGCAAAGCCATCATACATTACAATTCCAAAGGCATCCGCTTGCCGAAACTGTGCTTGCGCCGGAAGCGGTGCAAGCGCAATTTCGGCAATTCGCAGGAAAGAAAGGGTGTAAGATTGTTTGCTGCTCAGTGTGCGTGATATTGAAATTATGAAACTGCTTCGCTGGTGTCGCATGATTCGTCCAAAAGATTTCGATACAGCATTTCAGAAACACGAAATTGAAAATCTTTGTGCAGCACAGCTTGTTCGTTTTTCCAATTCGGCGAACGCCTTACTTCTGACTCCGCGTGGCCACCGCCTGCTGGAAGCTGTAAGTCAACCACTTCCACCGGCTACCGCACCGACCTATCGCGAAACAGATATTCAACGCCGTTTGCGCGTGTCTCAAATTGTATTGACCGCCTATGCCGCCGGCATTACTGTTTTCAATTTAAGAGAAGCAGGCTTACTGCCACCATCGTCTTTCTTCTTGCCGGCTCTCCAACGCAATCGCGGCACCAATCCGTGGGGCAGCACCCGTGTGGCGGCGCTGCTGCACACAGGTGATTTGCTGTGTGCGCTCCACTGGGTCAGCCCACAAATCGGCTGCATCGCGCTGAATGACGAGCTGACCGCCTTTTACAATCATACGGCGGCGATATCCGCGAAACAGCGCGCCATGATCTTCGCGGCAAACAGCTATGCAGAAGTCCTTGCAGAGCTTACCGCAGAACGATGCAGTCAAAGCACACGCCTGCAAACCTACCGTGAAGTGTATGACTGCTTGAGGCTGCCGCTGTTTCTGCTGTCCTGCAATGAAGCAGGCGTTTTACAGCTTCGTATTCTATCCGTGCCGGACTACCGGAAACGTTTGACCAAAGCCATTTTGAAATCGCACTACGCCACTCCGCCTGATAACCGCCCCATGTACGATGCCATATATGACGGCGCACCATTTGTCATGTCAGCGGATATGGATCTGCGGCGCATTGAGGCCGCGCTCTGCACTGCGCAGTCAGACGGTATTTCGCAAATCGTTCTGGCCACCCTGCCAGAGCAGGTGGAGACGGTTCTGAACTGCCGCTACCGCGAGACCGGAAAGGCACGTGTATTTACCATCACTGACGCCGCACTTCAATCTGTGCTCGGAAACACCGCACCATACGCACCGCCCAACACACCATTTTATACATTGGAAGGAAGTGTGATCGACGTTCCGCCTCTCAAAACTCCTTGAAGAACTGGAGAATAAACTGGACGCCCGCCTGAAAGGCTGGCTATCCCGCAACAAAGAAAAACTCCCTGTGCGCATACCAGCCGTGATCATCGGCTGGTATTTTTATGGGATGTTCCTCAATTCTTTAAAGCTTGGCATTGCATCGACCTTTCATACCGGCGAAGAGGAAGTCACAAGCATCTGTGTACTGAATCCTTTCAGGAACTGGGGCGCGGTGTTCACCGGATTTGGCACCGTAACAACGCTGGTGATTATTCTGATTATCTGTCTCATCACAAAGAAAGGCTACATCTGGTTTTCCGGATACAAATACACCCGCGACCCGCGTGGCTTTGACATTTTGCCGGATGGCACACATGGCACATCCGGTTTTCTGACAGAAACGGAAATGCGAGAATTTCTGGAACTGTCTCCTGCCGGAAAAGCAGAGGGTATGATCCTTGGAAAAGTCAAAAAGCATCCGATAGACCCGAATGCCTATGCTCTCTATGCAGCGCACCGGATGGTGGCGGGTGACAACAACAATCTACTGTGCATCGGCGCACCGGGCAGCGGTAAGTCCAGAGGCTTTATCATTCCCTTTCTCATGGGCTGTGCAAAACGCGGCGAGTCTGCGTTCATCACCGATGCCAAGGGCGAGCTCTTCGAGCGGCTTTCGCCTTATTTTCGTCAGCATGGATTTTATGTAAAAGCCGTGAACTTTCTGGATATGGAGCATTCCGACGGCTGGAACTGCCTGTATGGGCTGGACGAACAGCCGCAGCTCGTGCAGACCGTGGCCAACACCATCGTGCAGAACACCTCCGGTGCAAAGGAGTCCAATGACTTCTGGAGCAGAGCCGAGCTGAACTTACTCATGGCGCTCATTCACTACGTTGTCAATCTGCGGGATGCAAATGGGAACCTCCTTCCCATTGAGCAGCGCAGCCTTGGAGACGTGTACCGCATGATCGCTACAGAGAGCATTGAGGAGATCAACCGAAAGCTGGAAGCGCTCCCACCGGAGCACCCTGCCAAGTATCCGCATGGACTGTTTCTCAAAGCAAAGGAAAATCTCTGGGGCAATATTGTCATTGGACTTGGCAACCGGCTGGCAGTCTACCAGAGCAGGCTCGTCGATCAGATCACGCGCAACCATGATGTAGACCTGCTGCTCCCCGGCAAGCGCCCGTGTGCTTATTTTGTCATTATCTCCGCGCAGGACAGTGCATACCGCTTTCTGTCCTCACTGTTCTTTTCTCTGGCACTGCCGCAGCTTTCAAATTTTGCACGGCTGCAATGTCCAGGTGGGCGGCTGCCGGTGCTGACAAACTTTTGTCTGGATGAATACTGCAACATTGGGTATCTCGATGGCGTGGCAGACAGCCTCAACAGCATCCGCGGCTTTAATATGTCCGCCCAGATCGTGGTGCAGAGCCTGTCTCAGTGGCAGGAAAAGTACCCCGGCAAGGAATGGGAAAATCAGCTTGCCACGTTCGACCAGACACTCTACATGGGCTGCAATGATCTGACGTCGGCAAAGTATATTTCCGAAAAATGCGGTAAGGTAACGATCTCTGTCCTCAATAATCAGATGCCCATGATGCCGCTGTTTTCGCCGGTGTATTCCTCCACGCGCCCCTACTCCCAGACCCGAAGCAACACCCAGCGTGACCTGATGAATCCCGATGAGGTACTGCGGCTGGACAATGGGAAATGCCTTGCCCTGTTCAAAGGCCACAAGCCCGCGCTTCTTTATAAAATGACACCGGAGGAACTGCCGGACTACGCAGGTCTCACCATCTGCCGCGTCATTGACTATATCCCGCAGTGGCGGCAAAACCCGCCGCAGGCATATAAGCCGGAAGTTCGTGTTGAAGCGAAAAAAGAACCGGAGCGAAAGGCCAAAGCGCCGACCGTCCCGGTGGAAGATGATCTTGGTATGGTGGAATGTACCGTTGAAGCGATTCGGGAGCTATAGTCTGGCATCAATAAAGAAGCTGCGGATAATCCATTCTGCCGTTCACAACACGGTAGATGTAAACGCATTGCTCATCCTCGCTCACTTTATAGACGCAGACATAGTCACGACAAATGACCTTACGGTACTCTTTTTCTGCCAAAACGGAATCCGGATGCAGTGGGCCGGAGTACGGAAACTGCCGCAGCCGGTCAACCGTGTCCAATATCTCACCGATCAGCTTCTCTGCGGAAGCTGATCCGGCCAAATCCAGATAGCGCCTTGCAGCCTGCTCCAAATCCCGCATGGCCGCAGGCAAATACTTAATCTGATAGTCCTGCTGCATCGAAAATCTCCTTCATTCGTCCGCGCACCTGCTCTGTGGTATAAGTCTGTGCGCCGCTCAGCCGTTCCAATTCAGCCTCTAACACACTTGCACGGTGTGCCAGCATTTTTTCCCGCTGCTCAAAGGCATCGATGCTCAAAATCACAAGGTCAGCCTCGCCTTTGTTGGTGATATAGATGGGCTCGCCGGATGCGCGTGCGAGCTTGGAGATTTGAAGATAGTCATTGCGTAACGCCGTGGATGCTTTGATTTGCATGATAACACCTCCTGCATCATCTATCCATAGTATATCAGGACTATGATATGTTTGCAAGTGCTTTTTATGCAGTCTCGCAACACACTCGACGATGTAAAACAACATCTTGCGTATTATCTTACGTGCGATCTTGCGTATCAATCAAAAAGAAATTGGAGGTACATCCCATGAAAGCAGCCAAACTGACCACCCATCCGGATTTTCGCCTGATGCGTCAGACCG
>CAYRKS010000155.1:0-4973 GCA_964424855.1 uncultured Lachnospiraceae bacterium | reverse complement strand
CGGTGAGCGCGCGGTCAAGCTCGCTTATCAGTCGCGGCAAAGCTCTCCCTTGCCCGATTATTACACCAATCTGGCAAGCGACGGACACGATCTCACCGATGAGATAACCGACAGCGGCTACAACGTAAAATTTGAGCAGATGAAGTCCAACCTCACCTATCTGCGTCAGATAAACACCGACATATTCGGCTACATCTACATCGACGGTACCCGCATCAGCTTCCCGGTAGTCCAATCGGATGACAACGAATATTACCTCGAGCACGCCTACACCGGAGAATACATGGTCTGCGGCTCGATATTTGCCGACTACCGCGCGTGGAGCAACATGAGCAGCAACTACAACACCGTCTTTTACGGACACAACATGAAGGACGGAAATATGTTCAACAATGTCATGGAATTCTTTGATGAGGAGGTCTTCAACTCAAAGGTCATAGAGATATACACCTTTGACGGCATCTATACCTACGAGCCGTTCGCGATCTTTGAGGCTATACAGACCTATCCCTACTTCGAGATGTATTTCTCGGACGGCGAGGAATTCGTCGAATTCTGCTACGAGATGCAGGAGAACTCCACCTTCAATAAGCACATGGAATTCACCGAGGATGACCGTATAATAACCCTTTCCACCTGTAAAAACGACCCCGCCGGGCTTTACCGCTATGCACTTCAGGCAAAGCTCGTCAAGGTCGAAAGATAAATTTTTTAACAATAAAAATCAAGGAGACAAAGCAATGACCTACTACATCGACCCCATAAACGGAAACGACTCGCTAGACGGAAGCTCTCCCGAAGCTGCGAGAAAAAGCTACACCGATATCAAATTAAACCCGAACGACAGCGTGCTTTTCAAGCGCGGAAGCTTTGTCCGCGACTGTCTCTATCTCACAGCCGGATCGCCCGAGGGCTACATATACTACGGCGCATACGGCGAGGGTGAAAATCCCGTCTTCTGCGGCTCGGTCGATCTCAGCGACCCCGACTGCTGGCGCGAGGTCTCGGAAAATGTCTGGGAATGCACCAAGGAGCTTCCCTCCGAGGTCTGCAACTATATCTTCGACGATGGCAGGATCGGTGCGACCCTGCGTTGGGAAAAGGATCAGCTCACCGAGCCGGGCGACTGGTATGACAGCCGCATGGGCATGGGTGAACGCAGCTCGGAGGCAGTCGAGCAGTGCGCACTTCTTTACTCGATCGGAAATCCCGCAAAGGCGTGGAAGCACATCGAATGCGTTCTTCGCGGACGGAGGACAATGGCATCGAACAAAAGCTATACCTCGGTCAGCGACATCTGCTTCTACGGAAGCGGAGTTCACGGAATGTCGAGCGGAGCGCATCACGTTGAGATAAAACGCTGCTCCTTCTGCTTCATCGGCGGCGCGGTATGGAATCGTGAGCTCAAGATCCGCTTCGGAAACGCGATCGAATTCTGGAATGTCGGAGACGATATTCTCATCGAGGACTGCTATTTCAACAACATCTACGACTCCTGCATAACTCAGCAGGGCGGTCAGGACACCACACCCGCACACCGCATAATAATGCGCGGAAACCTTTTCGTTGACTACGGAATGGGCGCATACGAGGGACGCGACCGCATGATGATCGACTGCGCCTTCACCGACAATATCTGTCTTTATGCCGGCGGCGGCTTCACCGCCTTCGGAGACACCGTTCCGAGACGCTCGGAGATTTATCCGCAGCCGATGGGACATCACATCTTCAACTGGCGCAT
The DNA here is from genome assembly GCA_964424855.1 of uncultured Lachnospiraceae bacterium. Taxonomy (GTDB): domain Bacteria; phylum Bacillota; class Clostridia; order Oscillospirales; family CAG-272; genus Flemingiibacterium. The sequence continues at coordinate 3,232 of CAYRKS010000155.1, read as the reverse complement.
AACCGAGCCGAGCGAGGGTGGATCGTTCGAAATAAGAAACAATATATTCTGCGAGGCGACCGGTGCGACGATATATTCGATAATCGATGACCGTGCAAATGCCCAGCTCAAGCTCTCGGGCAACACCTATTACACCTCGAATCCCGAGCTGCTCTGCCGTCTCGGCGACAAGATAATCTCGGTCGATGAGATGGATCAGCTCGGCGATGAAGGTGCAAAATTCGAAAAGCCCGACATCGATGCTCTGATCGAGGGCTGGTTCGAACGCACTCATGCCGGCAAAAACGGTGCGAAGCTCTTCACCGACGGAACACCACGACTTTGATCACGATGGAAAAAAGTAAGCTTATCTGCCCCATATGTCGGGCAAAGGGAATCGAGCTGCCGCTTGAACGCAGAGACAACAGTCTTTACTGCGAAAAGCGACACTGCTTCGATCTCTCGAAATTCGGCTCTGTGACCTTTTCGAATCCATCGGGAGATGACAAGGCGATGGTCAGAGCGCGGACTGCATTTTTGGAGAGCGGAGCTTATCTTCCATTTGCCAAGGCTCTTGCCGAAAGGATACCCGAAAACGCCGAAACGATCGTCGATGCCGGCTGCGGCGAGGGATATTACACTAATCTCTTTGCAAAAAGCTCGGGCGCGAAGGTCTTCGGCTTCGATCTCTCCAAGGAGGCGATAGCTCACGCGGCAAAGACCTCGAAAAGAGAGGGCGGCGCATTTTTCGCAGTATCCGGGATATTCGCTCTGCCTATAGCCTCGAGCTCGGTCGATACGGTATTCAGCATATTCGCTCCGATATCCGATGAATTTCTGCGGATATTGAAGCCGGGCGGAAGGCTCGTTATCGGAGCGGCGGGAAAGCGTCACCTTTACGAGCTGAAGGCGGCAGTATATTCCTCGGTTTACGAAAACGAAGGTCGGCGCGATCTTCCGAGCGGGATGGAGCTTGAAGCACACGAGGAGCTGACCTATAAATTTCTCTGTGAGGGAGAAAATCTTCTCAGGCTCTTTTCGATGACACCGTATTATTACAAGACCTCGCGTGAGGATGCGGCAAAGCTCGAGTCGATAAGCTCGCTCGAAATAACCGCGGACTTCGACATCTTTGTCTACAAAAAGCGCGAGGAATAAAGCATCAGCAAGCATTTTTGAGCTCAAAGGGGGGAAAATATCATGCGACCGACGCTTGTTATACCGATGTACAACGAAGCAAAAATACTTCCCGACACACTACAGGCGGTATTCGAGTACATGGAAAAAAGCTTTCCGAACGGCTATGAGGTCATATTCTCAAACGACGGAAGTCTTGATGACAGCCAAAGGATAGTCGAGGACTTTTCGAAGGAGCATACCTCCTTCAAGGCGGTGAGCTACGAAAGAAACCGAGGAAAGGGCTGTGCGGTCAGGAACGGAGTTTTAGCCGCAAGCGGGGATATAATAATCTGCACCGACTGCGACCTTGCGTATGGACTCGAGGTGATCGAAAGGGCTATTGAATGCTTTGAGGCTTCGCCGGACGCAAAGCTCGTTATCGGCTCGCGCCGACTGTCCAAGGACGGCTATGAAGGCTACACAATGCTTCGAAAAATAGCATCAAAGGTCTATCTCAAATGTCTTTCGATTGTTGCGGGCTTCAGACTGAGCGATTCTCAGTGCGGCTTCAAATGCTATCGCGGTGATGTCGCGAAAAAGCTATTCGAGGGCTGCGAGGTTGACGGCTTCGCCTTTGACTTCGAGGTGCTGCTCCGCGCACAGAAACTGGGAATGAAGATAGTCGAAATGCCGGTAAGGATAATCAACCACCGCGAGAGCAAGGTAAATGTCCTCAAAGACAGCATAAAAATGCTCCGCGATATCGCCGATATAAAAAAGCGGCTGAAACGCCTTTGATATCGTTTTTGACCGTCATTATACAGGCTCGAATATTTCAATTTACAAAAACCTCTCGCTGAGTTCATATTATTGTGGTATAATCTTCAAGAACAAAGCGAGCGACCGCTATTTGACTGTTTTACCGCCGCAGGCTTGCTGTTATGCTAAACTATACAGCACTCTCGCGGCGGATGTTTTTTATACCCAAGCTTCGACGCACGGTCACTCGGCATTTATGAGGTGCTTTGCTTATGAAATTCAAAACTGATCTGCTGAAAAGGCTCTCGTCTGCCCCATTTGGTACGATGCTTGCCCTTCTCTTCGCGATATCGGTTCTTCTTAATATAACTCTCGAAATACTCGGACGGCACTCGCTTTTCCTTGCGCTCGGATATTTCGTTGAGCATCCGGTGATGTTTTTTTACAATTCACTGATAATACTCTTCACCCTCTCGATCTGCCTTATGGTAAAAAAGCGCGCGACGCTGCTTTTCTTCACGATCGCTGTTTGGCTGGGGCTCGGTATAACCAACTGCATACTTCTCGGCTATCGCTCGTCGCCGCTCTCGGCGATAGATTTCACGATAGTAAAAAGTGCGATAGGGCTTTTTACCATATATCTTAAGCTCTGGCAGATAGTTCTGATCGCCGTTGCCATAGCCGCTGTCATCGCTCTTGCCGTTATAATGCACATCAAATGTCCTCGCTGTCGTGTGCCGTACAAAAAGTCGATAATCTGCATCGCACTCATCGGTCTTTCGGTCTTCTCGGTCAATCCCTTTGCCCAAAAAATAAATGCGATAGATTACACGGTCGGAGAGCTTGCCGACGCATACGAAAGCTACGGCTTTGCCTACTGCTTTACGATGAGCCTCGTTTCGCAGGGAGTAAAGCGTCCCGACGATTACAGCGATGACCGCATCGATGAGCTGAGAAAATCACTCGAGGACGAAACGACAGCCTCGGAGCCTCTGCCCGAGCAGACCGAGGAAAAGCGTCCGAATATAATATTCGTACAGCTCGAATCCTTCTTCGATATTCGCAGAGTAGGCTGGCTCGAGACCTCGGAGGAGGTCACGCCGAATTTCAATGCGCTCAAGGACAACGGGCTATCGGGTTATCTCAAAATGGAGAATATCGGCGGCGGAACGGCAAATTCGGAGTTCGAGATACTCACCGGTATGAACCTCGATCACTTCGGCTTCGGAGAATATCCCTACACGACCATCCTGCAAAGCCGCACCTGTGAGAGCATTGCCTACGATCTCAAGGAGCTCGGCTATGGGACTCACGCGCTCCACAACCACACCGCGACCTTTTACGAGCGTCACAAGGTGTATTCTCATCTCGGCTT
>CAYRKS010000154.1:0-4987 GCA_964424855.1 uncultured Lachnospiraceae bacterium | reverse complement strand
ATTTTTAATGTCAGTCATTTCTATACTTCCCTTCGAAAAAATGTATATTATATCACGCGGCGAGAGCAAGCTCACCTCGTGCAATTACTTAAATTATACAATTTTTCCTCACAAAATTCAACCGTATTTTTGTAAATTATTTCCGACCGCTCCTTATAGGATCACAGCTCGAACCAGAAGGTCGATCCCTCACCGAGTCGGCTGATGACACCGTATTTTGCATTGTGCATATCGAGTATGCCCTTTACTATCGAAAGTCCGAGACCCGAGCCGGTCTGCGCACGGCGGTGAGTTTTATCTACCTTGTAATATCGGTTCCAAATGTTAGGGAGCTGATCCTCGGGGATACCCTCTCCGCGGTCTATGACCTCGATGCGGACGGTATTATTTCCGTCCTCGGCGGTTCGGACGCTCTGACGCACGGTCACGGTCTTGTCGCTTCCCGAGTGGGTTATAGCGTTATTTATAAAGTTGTATATGACCTGCAATATCCGAGTGCGGTCGGCGTTCACCGTGACCTCCTCATCCGCCGAGAAGTTGATGACCCAGCCGTCCTGCTCGGTCAGCTTTGAAAAGCGTCCTATGACCTCGCGGATCGTCTCGGTGAGATTGAAATCCGAAAGCTCGAGCCGCTGAGTTCCCGACTGAAGACGCGAGATATCGAGTAAATCGTTCACGAGCGAGGTGAGCCGCTTGGTCTCATCGATTATTATCTGGACATTCTCGGGAGTGTTTTCGCCCGGAATGTCGCGCATGACCTCGGCATAGCCCTCGATCATCGTCAGCGGAGTCCGAAGGTCGTGCGAAATGTTTGCGATAAGCTCACGCTGAAGTGCCTCGGTCTTCGAAAGCTCCTCTGCGGCGTGGGTTAGTGTATCCGACAGCTCGGCGATCTCGCGATAGCTCGAATTGCTGAACTTGACCTCATATTTTCCGTCGGCAAGCTCCTTTGCGCCCTCGTTTATGCGGATTATCGGGTCGGACACACGCCTTGCCAGCAGGAGCGATAGGAGCAGTGCGGCAAGCAGCATTATCACGCTTATCAAAATAAGCTCGCTTTGCAGAGTTTTTATTGTCGAGCCGACCGGAGAAATGTTCGCGTTGAGCAAAAGCACGACATCGCGCTTTCGGGTCAAGGAGGAGCAGACCTTTGAGATTATCAGGCTCTCACCGAGATCGTCGCTGCTCGAAACGAGATTTCCCTGATATTCATCGCTCGTGTAATATACCTTGCGCGAGTCAACGAGCGGAGAGCGATTGAGCCATTCGCCGCCGTTTTGCTGTGCGAGACGATAGAGCTGAGCCAAAAACAGCTCGGGCATACGGTGTATCGAGCAGTCGGCGACCGAATGCTTTGAAACGATTATCTTTCCGTACTGGTCGAATATTAACACACAGACATCGTGCTTTGAGGCTATCTGTCCAGAGATGTTCGCAAGTCCGGTGTCGTCGAGCTCAATGTTCTCCGAGATATTCGCCGACGCGCGCTTGATCTCCGAGACCTTTACCGATTTGTATATCTCCTCGAAAAATGCGACCTGAAAGCACCAGAGCAGTCCCAAAAGCAGCAGGAGAAAAAGCATCAAATAGGTGAAAAATTTCCACCTGATCCCGAGTCTGCGGCGCGAGGCTCGAGCATCACTTTGAATCAAAGCGGTATCCCACCCCTCTGAGTGTAACTATAAGCCCCGAATATGCACCCAAGCTCTTTCGCAGCAGCTTTATGTGCGTATCGAGCGTCCGATCGTCTCCGTAAAAATCATAGCCCCAGACCTCGGTTATCAGCTTTTCACGCGAGAGTGCTATATTGCGGTTCTTGAGCATATAAAAGAACAGGTCGTATTCCTTCGGCGACATATCCACACGAGTCCCATCGACCGTCACCGTCCGAGCGGTTATATCGGCATGAAGTCCGCCTATGTCAACCACCTCGTGCTGCTCCTCACTCGGAGAGGCAAAGGCGCGTGTGCGCTTCATTACCGCATCAATTCGAAGCATCAGCTCCTTCGGCGAAAAGGGCTTGACGACATAATCGTCGATCCCGAGGCTGAAGCCGTTTATCTTGTCGTACTCCTCGCCGCGCGCCGAAAGCATTATTATCGGTGTCTGGCAGGTCTTTCGTATCTCGCGGCAGGCGGAAAAGCCGTCGAGCTCGGGCATCATTATGTCCATTATTATTATATCGAAGCTCCTTTCGCGGCAGAGCTTCACCGCCTCCATTCCGTCCGCCGCCTCAGTCACCTCGTGACCCTCGAACTCGGCGTATTTTCGAACGAGCTGACGAATGCGATCCTCATCGTCAACGACCAAAAGCTTATACATTTATGACATCACCTTTCTTTTAATCAAAATCATCTGCCATAAATATTATACACCATTTTTCGCCGAACTGCAATACCCTTCGACATTTATTCACATAAAATTCAGAGTAGGCTGTGGAAAACAATATCCTGAAAAGCCGCATTCTGCCTGATCTCCACACGCTTACAAACAGCCTGTGGACAAAAACGCGAAAATTGTCGGTGGAAAACTCGCCGTCCTTTACTGCCCCGCCAGCCCGAAGCTCACGCCGATCGCGTCGTTCACCTTCCGCATCACGCCGTCATCGAGATGCCCCATTTTTTCCTTGAGTCGCTTTTTGTCGATGGTTCTGATCTGCTCGAGCAGTATCACAGAATCCTTCGAAAGCCCGAAGTGATCGGCGGTAACATCGATGTGCGTCGGAAGGCGCGATTTGCTCACCTGACTGGTTATCGCCGCTGCTATGACCGTCGGACTGTATTTGTTCCCGACATCGTTTTGAACGATAAGTACCGGACGAAGCCCGCCCTGCTCCGAGCCGACCACCGGACTGAGGTCGGCGTAATAAATATCCCCTCGCTTGATCAAATGAATCACTCTCTTTCCCAATTTTTTTGCAGCTATCAAATCGGCTGTCTGATCGTATTTTTCCCCGCAGAGCTTTTTCTAAACATCAAAAAATATTTTTTCGAAACCTCTTGACAAATACCTGAAAATGGTGTATAATATTTACATAGTAATATTTGCGAACGTAGTTTAGTGGCAGAACTTCAGCTTCCCAAGCTGATCGTGCGGGTTCGATTCCCGTCGTTCGCTCCATTTTTGTCCCGAGACAGCTATGTCTCGGGATTTTTATATCTATAAATATGATACAGCAAAAGCCCGCGCTTTGCTCGTCAAAGCACGTTATGAGTCTTCGTTATTTTTGACATTCTTTTGGGTCGGATTGGATATCTTCATAGTAAAAGCATCCCCATTTCCTGTGGAAAATGAGGATGCTTGGGGTTTTATATTATTATAAAAAAACGGCGCGGAGCTTAATCCGTGCCGTTTCTTGAAAATTTTACTCGCCGAGGTAAGCCTTCTTAACCGAGTCGTTTTGCATCAGCTCCTTCGCGTTGCCTTCGAGCGCGATAGTTCCGGTCTCGAGAACATATGCGCGGTGCGCGATCGAAAGTGCCTTTTTCGCGTTCTGCTCGACAAGAAGAACGGTAGTTCCCATGCGATTGATCTCCTCGATGATGTGGAATATCTCACTCACATAAAGCGGCGAGAGTCCCATCGACGGCTCATCCATCAGGACTATCCTCGGCTTCGACATCAGCGCGCGTCCCATTGCAAGCATCTGCTGCTCACCGCCCGAAAGAGTTCCGGCAATCTGATTTTTGCGCTCCTCGAGGCGCGGGAAATGGCTGTAGATCATCTTTATCGACTCAGCCATCTCTGCCTTGTCGTTTCGGGTGAAGGCTCCCATAAGAAGGTTGTCGTAGACCGTCAGCTCCTGGAATATTCTTCGTCCCTCGGGAACGTGACTCATTCCCATCGAAACGATCTTGTGTGCGGGGACCTTTGTAAGCTCACTGCCCTCGAATACTATCGAGCCGGACTTTGCCGGGACGAGTCCGGTTATCGTGTGCAGAGTCGTGGTTTTTCCGGCACCGTTCGCGCCGATAAGAGCGACGATCTCGCCCTCGTCCACATGAAAGCTGATCCCCTTTATCGCCTGGATCATGCCGTAATTGACCTGAAGGTCGGTGATTTTTAACATTTCGCTCATTTATATGACCATCCTTTCACACACTGACAAGTCCTCAATCATCGCCGAGGTAAGCCTTGATGACCTGCGGATCGTTCAGTGCCGTCGCGGTATCTCCGGCGGCAAGCTCTGTGCCGAAGTTGAGTACGGTCACGCGCTCGCAGATGCCCATGACCAGCTTCATGTCGTGCTCAATGAGCAGGATCGTCATGTCGAACTTTTCGCGTACAAAGCGGATAGTTTTCATAAGCTCCGCGGTCTCGTTCGGGTTCATTCCGGCTGCCGGCTCATCGAGGAGCAGAAGCTTCGGACTGGTCGCAAGCGCACGCGCGATCTCGAGCTTGCGCTGCTTTCCGTAGGGGAGATTCGACGCGAGAGTGTCGCGGTCATTGTAGAGATCGAACACCGCCAACAGCTCATCGGCGCGCTTTGAAAATTTCTTCTCCTCCTCGAAATATTTCGAGGTGCGGAAAAGTCCGTCGAAGATGCTGTAGCTCATCTGATTGTAAAGTCCGACCTTTACATTGTCGGCGACCGACATCTTTCCGAACAGACGGATATTCTGGAAGGTGCGGGCAATTCCCTTGCGGTTGATCTCGATCGAGGATTTTCCGGTCAGCCTTTCGCCGTCGAGATAAAAGTCTCCGCTCGTCGGCTTGTAAACTCCGGTGAGCATATTGAAGACCGTCGTTTTTCCGGCACCGTTCGGACCGATGAGACCATAAAGCTCGTTCTTTTCGATCTCGAGCGAGAGGTTATCGACCGCCTTGAGTCCTCCGAAGGTTATTCCGAGCTTTTCTACCTTGAGCATACTCATTTCGTCTTACCTCCGTTTTTTTCGGTACCGTTTTTGCTTTTAAGCCCCTTGATCGACTCGCCGAGCCTTTCGGCAAGGCGCATGAGCTTCGGGTTTGACTTGAACATCATCAT
>CAYRKS010000153.1:0-5008 GCA_964424855.1 uncultured Lachnospiraceae bacterium | reverse complement strand
TATCGAACGCACGCGACTATCAGGCTCGCCGCGGTCAGATCCGCTTCAAGAGAGAGTCCACCGGAAAGACCGAATATGTACACACTCTCAACGGCTCGGGACTTGCTACCTCGAGAATCTTCCCGGCGATGGTCGAGCAGAACCAGCTCGCAGACGGCTCGGTCGTTATCCCCGAGGTTCTGAGAAAGTATCTCGGCGGCATCGAGGTCATCCATCCGATCAAGAAGTGAGCTTCGAAAAGCAAGACAGGTATAGAAAGCTTCTCCGCGTTCGAGCATATGCAAAAGAATGCGGAGAAGGAATGCTTTTTCAAAGGAGGGCATAGGCATAATGGATTTTTTCAAGGAATTTTTCGGTGCGCTGAAAAACGATCTAAGCAAGCTGTGCGGTGAGACGATATCACTTGGCGACAATCCGATAACCACCCTCAACATTGTGATCTGGTCGCTTTACATCGGATTTGTAATCGGCATCGGAATAACGGTATTCAATCGAATAGTACTCGGCGGACTCGTAAAAAAGCTGGTCGATCGCAAGGCGCACACCGAAGGCGGAGCCTTGTCACTCGGCGAGATAGGCTGTTCGAATTTCTTCATTCGGACGGCACTTCGAAGCGGAGGCACTCTGCGCAGAGTTATCTGCATGGTCGGAGACACCGAAGAAAAGCGCAGCAATGAAAGCATTGCAACTGCGAGATTTTACATTCCCGAGGAAAACATACACCGCGCCGAGGTGATATACGGACTTTCGGGGACAAGCTTCATGTCGATAGTACTATCGGTATTGGCTTTTCTGGTAGTGGTATTCCTATCGTTCATGATAGTTCCGAATCTCATTCAGCTGCTGTCGAATTTTATTTCGGGGATCACACCGAAGAGCAATATTTTGTGAGCCGACGGCAGATAAATCAAAGACTCAGTATAATCGCATAAACACAAGCTCCGAGAAGGAGAGAAAGGAAGCCCTCGCGCCAAAGCTGTGCGAGGGGCTATGGTCACGAGCAAACCAAAATGGATTACAGGAAAACACCAAAGCGCGCAAAAAAGCATCGCAGCTTTGCGCAGATAATGCTGATGATATGTATCATTGCGGCGATATCGGTAGGAATAATCGCCGCCGGGATATATTTCTCGGGTATACGGTATATATCGATGAACACCGAGGACGGCGGCACGATAAAGTTTTTCGGCAGGGTCGATTCTGACGGCGAGCTGCTGACCGGAAAGCTTTATTTCTCGAGCGGAATGACCGCCGAGGTCGATATGGATGCCGGAACGGTAACATATTCGAACGGAGACCTTTACGAAGGTGAGCTTTCGGGACTCAAGAGAAACGGAAGCGGAAGGCTGACCTATGCGTCGGGCGACATTTACGAGGGTGACTTCGTTGACGATCAGCTGACGGGACAGGGCAAATACACCTTCTCCAACGGCGACACCTATGAAGGCTCGCTCCTGAACGGCAAAAAGCACGGAAGCGGAACCTACACCTGGTCGGACGGCTCGGTATACACGGGCGAATATGACAACGATCTGAAAAACGGGATCGGAAAATACGTCTGGTCGGACGGCTCCTCCTACGAGGGAGCGTATGTGAACGATCTCAAGGAAGGTCAGGGAATTTACGTTTATGTAAACGGCGACCGCTATTCGGGAAGCTTTGCAAACGATCTTCGCGAAGGCACAGGCGTTTACACCTGGGCAAACGGTGAGATATACGACGGCGAATTTTCGAATAATCGTATGTCGGGCAAGGGAAAGTATTCCTGGCCGAGCGGACGCGAGTACGAGGGATATTTTGAAAACGGCAAGATCGTACAGACCGAGGAGGACGGCGAATAAGCCGCACCTTCGGAAAACAGCACTGTCTGCGGGAACAAACCCTGCGGGACATATTATGGGCTAACGCCTTATACGGCACAAAAAATGAGATGCAAAAAGCTGCATCTCATTTTTTTATCGAATGCTTTTGTTGAATGAAGCTCATACGCTTCGAAGCGGTGTTGTAAAATACAATGTTATCAGAGGGTCGGGTTTACGGTGAGCTTTATAAGCAGATCGATATCATCGGGCTGAACCTTTGCGGGATATGCTGCCTTATTTCGGACGGTCGCGCCGCATTTTTCGCATTTATAGACGATTATATAGCCCTTTTTCGGATCGGGCAGAACCTGCACGGGGCGGAGAATGCCCTTACAATCGTTCGCTCGGTCTCCCGGGTTGATGTCTACATGAATCGAACACAGGCATTGGGGGCAGTGGTCTCTGGAGGTTACTCCGAGCGGCTGTACCTCGAAGCCGCAGCTTTGACAGACAAAGCCGTTATCGTTTTTTTGAAAGCGTTTTTCTTCCATGGGGTTTATCCTTCCTTTCATGGTTTTGGGTCGAAGGTGAATACGGTTTTTGAGGTGCTTTTGATTATCTCCTTTACTTTTGGGGAAAATAGGCTTGAAAGGAGATTTTTTATGAGCATTTACAAAAGAGCGTTTATATTTTTTTCGGCTGTGCTTATCACACTGAGCATGATACTTCAGGTGAGTGCAACATTGGCTCCGGGGGTGAACGGAGCCACTCCGCCAATTACGGAGGTAGACTCCGAGTCATCGATCGATGGAGAAAGCAAAATCCTCGAGGATACGGGCGAAACGAGCGTCGGAACGGCACGTTCGCCGTCGTCGGATACTGCCACAGCTACCGGCACGACCGAGAGCTCGGGAACCGATACCGTCGCCGAGGACGGTCTATCGAGCGGGATGAACACGGTTTGGGGGATAATAATTGCGATCCTCATCATTACGGCGATCGTGCTTATCATCTTTGCGCTGATGCCGCGAAGGCTTTAGTCGTTCGGATTTACGGTCACTTTCCGACGCAGAAGCGGTGGAAGATACCATCGACGATCTCCTCGGTGACACGTCTGCCGTCAAGCTCGGAAAGCTCGGTCAGTGCCGCCTCGAGGTCAAAGCCGACGGTATCGGTCGGTATACCGCTTTTCAGCGCATCGAGTGCGGAGGAGACATAGGCAAGTGCGCGAGAGACCGAGGCGTTTTGGCGTGCGCTGAGGACTACCGCGTCAGAGGCAAGGTGGTCGAGCTCGACGGCAAAGAGCTGTTCGATCCGAGTCTTCAGCTCCTCTATACCGTCTCCGTTTTTTGCGGAGATACGGATAACATGGTCGAAATCGGGTGAAGGGATCGAGGCTATATCGGATTTATTTACGACCGCGAGCTTTACTGCCTTAGAAGCTTTGAGACGCTCGATCAGCTCGAAATCCTCAGAGTCAAGCTCCTTTGAGCCGTCGAACACGGCGAGTATAAGCTCGGCACGGTCGATAGCCTCGAGAGAGCGATCAACTCCGAGCTTTTCGACCACATCAGAGGTATCGTGTATACCTGCGGTATCGACAAGGCGCAGAAGAACGCTGCCGACATGGACGGTCTCCTCGAGAGTATCGCGAGTCGTTCCGGCAACATCGGTCACGATGGCTCTGTCGCGTCCCAGGAGACGATTTAGAAGAGAGGACTTACCAGTGTTGGGTTTTCCCGCTATGACCGTTTCCACGCCGCGCATGACCGTTTTGGCGGCATCGTAGGAGGCTTGGAGCTTTGAAAGCTCTGATTTGAGCTGCTCGAGGGCTTCGAGCAGCTCGGACTGAGACATTTCTGCGAGATCCTCATCGGGGAAATCTATATTTGCGTACACTCCGGTGACTATCGCTTTTATCGACTCATAAAGCTCATCGGCTTTTTTTCTGAAGCTGCCGCGCTCCTGCGCGGAGGCGAGTGTGAGCTGCTCATCGCTCTGAGCGTCTATAAGCATTCCGACCGCCTCCGCCTGTGTGAGCGAGAGCTTTCCGGCACTGAAGGCACGGCGGGTAAATTCTCCCGCACCCGCCTGTCTTGCACCCGCCTCGAAAGCCGCCTCGAGGACGCGCTCGGTCAGGAGTATTCCGCCGTGGCAGCTTATTTCGACTGTATCCTCACCGGTATAGGAATGCGGAGCGCGGAAGACTGTGCATATACCGTCATCGATCTGAGAATCGTTTTTTATTATCGCGCCGTAGACTGCCGAGCCGGGGCGAAGCTCAGACAGGCTTTTTTTCGAGGCGGGGAGAAAGACTTTATTTGCAACGGCTATCGCCTCGTCCCCCGATATTCGAATGACGGCAATTCCGCCGCGTCCGAAGGGGGTAGATATGGCGGCTATGGTATCGTTCATGGTGTTACCTTTCTTTTTGGTGTGGTTAAAGCAAAACCGGGCGGCGCGAATGCGCCGCCCGGTTTTGAGCTATTTATATTCGCGCTTTTGCGGACGGCGAATATTTTTCGTCGAAGGGGATTTTGGGTGAAATCTCAGTTTTTATCCGAATCGCCCGAGTCGCCGAGGATCGAGTTCATGTAATCCTCGAAGCTCTTGAACTTAGCGGGCTGTTCGCGCTGATTTTTCTCCTTGGTCTCCTTTGCGCCATAGGCGGCGACCAGCTCATTGACCTCCTCGGTGGACATTTTCTCACCGTCGTTATAGAGGGGCTGAGGCTTAGCCTGCGGCTTGGGCGCACGGTCGCGGCGGTCGTTGTTTCTTCTTTCGCCCTTTTGACGGCGATCACCGCGCTTTTGCGGACGGCGGTCACTGCGTTCCTTTTCGGGCTTTACGGGAGCCTCGGGAACACTGAAGCCCGCGCTCTCGAGATAGATAACGACTCGGCGGTCGCTGTCGGCACCGACCGAATTGGTCGAAACGCCCTCGATATTCTGTATCTCGGAGTGGATGATACGGCGTTCGTAGGGGTTCATCGGCTCGAGCATTATCGGCTTTTCGGTCTTTATGACCTTATCCGCCATACGGCGGGCGAGGGAACGGAGCGCGACCTCACGCTTGGAGCGATAATTTTCGATATCGACTGTGATATGGACATAATCGCGCGACTCATCCTCCTCGCGCTTATTTGCTGCGAGGTTTGCGAGGTACTGGAGCGCATCGAGGGTATCGCCGTGATGACCGATAAGGAC
>CAYRKS010000152.1:1361-5018 GCA_964424855.1 uncultured Lachnospiraceae bacterium | reverse complement strand
TGAGACCCGCGCAGGTCACGCCGTTTCCGTTCTTCTTCGGACGCGCCTTTTCGAGGAGAGCATCAATGAGTTCGACATTGTTTTTGTTTGCTTCGGCATAGGCGATGGTTTCGAGTATTTCTGAGTCGTTTATGAATTCCTCTGCCTTGAGAGATTTGGGATCGTAGACAGACATTTTTGTCACCTTGACTTACCGAATGGAGCCGATATAAAGCCGATCGGCTCGGGAAGTCCCTTTCCGCTCCGCGTTTGGAGCTCGATTTTTTATTTTTTTATATCACCGCGCTCGGTCACAAGCTCATAGCCTATCGAGCGCATACGCTCCGAGAGACAATTGAGACACTGCGCGGATTCGTCTCCGGTGCATATCTTGTTGTCGTAGAGCGCGTATTTTTTTCTCACCGACAGCGGCGAGAGATTCGGCATGACTACATTTGCTCCCGCGAGTATGCCCTTTTCGCGTCCCATCGGATCGATCGTTCCGAGAGCGGTGGTCGCGGGTAGCAGTATATTCGGGCGTATAAGCCGAATGAGCGAGATATAGAAGGTCGTTTCGTCACAGCCTCCGGCGGTAAAGCCTCCGAACGGGGTGTCCTTTTGCGGGATGAACGGTCCTATTCCGCACATATCGGGCTGAAGCTCCTCGATGAATTTTAAGTCCTTCGCAAGAGTTTTCGGGGTCTGATAGGGCGAGCCGACCATAAAGCCGCAGCCGACCTGAAAGCCGATCTCTTTAAGAGCATAGAGACATTTGATCCGATGCTCGAAGGACATATTCTCGGGATGAAGCCTTTCGTAGTGCGCCTTGTCGGCGGTCTCGTGGCGGAGAAGATATCGGTTGGCACCGGCAGCGAACATTTTCTCATAGTCGGCGCGCTCGTATTCTCCGAGCGAGAGGGTTATCGCGTTTTCGGGATATTTTTCGCGGATGGTCGAAACAATATCGCAGATCGTATCGATCGACATTATCCCCTCGCCGCCCTGCAAAACAAAGGTGCGAAAGCCGAGCTCACAGCCCTCGGCGCAGCACTCGAGTATCTGCTCCTTGGTCAGGATATATCGGTCGCAGGCTCGGTTCGAGCGTCTGATCCCGCAGTAGAGACAGTCGTTTTTGCAGACATTTCCGATCTCGATCAGTCCGCGGGTGTAGACCTTTTTTCCGTAAACCTCCTCGCGAAGGCGTACTGCCGGTATCGCGGCGTAAGCCGCAAGCTCGGGTGTTCTGCCCGAAATCAGTGCCTCGTATTCAAAGGTCTCGAGCGAGTGCGAGGCGGCAAGCTTATCGATGAGTGCGGTCAGCTCATTCATCGCCGATCACATTCGAATAGGCGGTCTTTACCGACAGTCCCGAGATGTTCCCGAGCTTGCCCGCAAGCGACGAGATCATGTCCTGCGGTGCATCGAGCGCGATGGAGATTATATTTATCCCGCGCTGACGGTAGGGAATGCCCATTCTTCCGATTATGTAATTTCCGTATTCGTGGAGGATCGAATTCAGCCGCTCGACCGCCTCCGCTTCCTCGACGATTATTGCCATCACGGCAACTCTGGTCTGCATATATCAGCTTCCTTTCGTAATTGGTTTGTGCCTATTTTTGAAAATAAAAATAAGCCGCACCCGAAAAAAGGTACAGCTACTTCGTAAAATGCTATCGAAATAAGTGTCCCTTTCAGTCAGAAAAATCTTTCTGTCAGGTTTGTAATGATTATAGCACATCGGAACGAAAATTGCAAGGGGTAATTTGTGAATAATTTCAAATTTCGCGCAAAAAATACTTTTGGCGTGTTGACTTTTGTAAAAAACGTGTTATAATTGCTTCGGTTGGATTTTGATCCGAAAAGAGGTAATAAAAATGGAGATTTCGACCAATATAAGCTATCTTAAAAAACGCCGCGGCTCGACAGAACGCCGCGATATCCTCGAGAGCGCGAAAATACTTAAGGACGCGGGCTTTAAGTACATCGACTTCTTTGTCGAGGACTGGTACATAGACGGGGACGATTACAAAGAGCGGCTCGAAAAGCTGAGAAACGAGTTTGAAAAGCTCGGAATAATCGTCGATCAGACCCACGCGCCTTATGTCGATTACGCAAGGAAGGTCGGACTCGGAAGTCGCGATAGAAAATCTTTTCGACAACAAGCACGGACCTCGCACAGGATTTACCTCGTATGTCGAGGAGCAGATCGCGATAATCGACAAATACAACGACCCTATCGTCACCGCCTGCCGGGATTTCGGACACGGAAAGGTCTCCTACGGTGAAAAGCATCTCGAGGCGATGGAGCAGGTCGCTCGCGGATAACCTGCACTCACGTTCACGATAACATCTGCGGTCTCGATCTTCATGAGAATATTTACTTCGAAGACTGCGACCGGGAAAGCGCGGTCGATGTCCTCAAGAAGCTCGGCTATAAGGGTAAATTCACCTTTGAAATGGTCTACGGCACTCTGCCCGATGCGTTTTTGACGCGATATATGAAGCTCTTTTACGATACCGGATATTTTCTCGTGAACGGTATCAAAAATTGAATAGATGTCCCTTTGCGATATTGCGCAAAGGGATATTTGTTTACAATCTCATCGAAAAGGAGAGAAATATTTCAATTGATGTAACGCTTTGTACACAAGTTATCACCGGCTAATTAGTTAAGGCTAATACTTTGGAACAACCTACAAACTTGCTTTTTTTCGCCGAAAGCTCTTGACAAATCGGCAATTTTCGGGTATACTAATATGTGGTTAGTGAAGGCTAACCCAAATTTAAGCCGTGCGGTTAGCAGTATCTAATGAGCTAAGGCTAACACACCGGAAAGGCAGGGAAAAAGAAATTGATGCCACTGACACTTGCAAACGTCGGGGAGACAAATATCATAAGAAAGATCGGCGGTTCGCCCGAGGTCAAAAAGCACCTCGAAAATCTCGGCTTCGTTGTCGGGGGAAACATCAGTATCGTAAATGAGATCGCAGGAAATCTCATAGTCAATGTAAAAGAAGCGCGTGTCGCGGTCAGCCGCGAGATGGCGCAGAAAATAATGATCTAATGGAGGAGAATGATATGAAAACACTCAAAGAGGTCAAGATCGGAGAGACCGCGAAGGTCGTAAAGCTTCACGGTGAGGGCGCGGTAAAGCGGCGCATCATGGACATGGGTCTTACCAAGGGAGTTGAGGTCAGCGTGCGCAAGGTAGCACCGCTGGGCGACCCGATCGAGATAAACGTGCGCGGCTACGAGCTTTCGCTCCGCAAGGCTGACGCGGAAATGATCGAGGTTGAATAACAATTCCGCGCGGTGCTTGATAAATCGACACCGAAAAGTGCGGAGAAAGACCGGATATTCGCTCCGGTTTTTATATGACACTGTGTTAGCTTAAGCTAATACGGCACGGGTCGATGGCGAAAGCCTGTTAAAGCTCGACTCGAAAATATCGATTTGAAAAATTCGAAAGGAGTTATAAGTTACATATGGATAATATTCGCATAGCTCTTGCCGGAAACCCCAACTGCGGTAAGACAACATTGTTCAACGCGCTCACGGGCTCAAATCAGTTCGTCGGAAACTGGCCCGGAGTTACCGTTGAAAAGAAGGAAGGCAAGCTCAAAAAGCACGAGGGAGTCATTGTTACTGACCTCCCCGGTATCTACTCGCTCTCGCCCT
>CAYRKS010000152.1:705-1351 GCA_964424855.1 uncultured Lachnospiraceae bacterium | reverse complement strand
GTGGTTGCGAGAAATTATCTCATCGGTGAGCGTCCGAATGCTATCCTGAACATCATCGACGGCACCAACCTTGAGCGCAACCTTTACCTCACGACTCAGCTCGTTGAGCTGGGCATCCCGACCGTTATTGCGATAAACATGATGGATATCGTAAAGAAGAACGGCGACAAGATCAACATCTCGGAGCTTTCGCGTCAGCTCGGCTGCAAGATAATCGAGATCTCCGCGCTCAAGGGCGACGGAGTGATGGAGGCTGCCGAGGCTGCTATCGAGGCTGCAAAGAATACAAAGACTATTCCTCAGCACAGCTTTTCGGGCGTTGTCGAGCACGCACTCGCTCACATTGAGGAGCTTGCGCTCCACACTCTCCCCGAGGAGCAGCAGAGATGGTATGCGATAAAGCTCTTCGAGCGCGATGACAAGGCTATCGAGCAGCTTAAACTCGACAAATCGATCCTCGATCACATTGAGAAGGACATCGCCGCCGCCGAGACCGAGCTTGACGATGACTCCGAATCGATAATCACCAACGAACGCTACACCTACATCGCCGAGATAATCAAGGCGTGCTACAAGAAGAAGCAGGCGGGCGGACTCACCACCTCGGATAAGATCGACCGCGTTGTCACCAACCGTTGGCTCGGAC
>CAYRKS010000152.1:0-695 GCA_964424855.1 uncultured Lachnospiraceae bacterium | reverse complement strand
TTACTACATCTCGATGGTGACTGTCGGAACGGCGGCTACCGACTGGGCAAACGACGGACTCTTCGGAGACGGCTGGCATCTCTTCGGCATCGGCTCCGGAGAATATGAGGAGGATGCCGGTGAGTACGGCGACGCTTCGCTCATCGTTGACGGCTACGACGCATATGTCGAGGCTAACGGTGAA
This sequence comes from uncultured Lachnospiraceae bacterium, assembly GCA_964424855.1. Lineage (GTDB taxonomy): Bacteria > Bacillota > Clostridia > Oscillospirales > CAG-272 > Flemingiibacterium. The sequence goes on along the minus strand of CAYRKS010000152.1, from coordinate 511 downwards.
GCTCCCACCTCCGAATTCCCCTACGACATAGAGGATGAGGAGACCCTTGAGGTCACCACCGAGACCGCTACCCTCGAGGATTACGAGGCGGCTCTCGCGGTTATCGAAGGCTACGGCGAGGAGCCCGATCCCGCTGATTACGGTGGTTGGGTACCCGGTATCCCCGCTCTTATCGGAAGCGGACTTGAGGCTGCCGGCGTTGCCGATTGGCTCTCGGGACTCATTCTCGACGGTATCGTTGCCGGTGTAGGCGCGGTACTCGGCTTTGTTCCTCAGATGCTCGTGCTCTTCCTCCTGCTCGCATTCCTCGAGGCTTGCGGCTATATGGCTCGTATCGCCTTCGTTCTCGACCGTATCTTCAGAAAGTTCGGTCTCTCTGGTAAGTCCTTCATCCCGATGCTCATCGGTACGGGCTGCGGAATCCCCGGTGTCATGGCTTCGCGTACAATCGAAAATGAGCGAGACCGCCGAATGACTATTATGACTACAACCTTTATCCCCTGCGGAGCAA
>CAYRKS010000151.1:0-5064 GCA_964424855.1 uncultured Lachnospiraceae bacterium | reverse complement strand
GCATAAACAAGTGGGACACTATGGAGGTCGAGGATAAGAACACCGTCGAATACGACAAGCGTATCTACAACTCGCTCTCATATATGCTCTACGCTCCCACGCTCTATGTCTCGGCAAAGACCGGACAGCGCGTCGTAAAGCTCTTCGAGCTTATAAACTATGTATACAATCAGAACTGCACAAGAGTTTCAACGGGTATGCTCAACGATATCCTCGGCGAGGCTACCGCGCGTGTTCAGCCTCCGTCCGATAAGGGTCGCCGACTCAAGATATACTACATGACTCAGATATCCACAAAGCCGCCGACATTCGTCATCTTCTGCAACGATGCCGAGCTGTTCCACTTCTCATATCAGCGTTACATCGAAAACCAGCTTCGCGAGGTCTTCGGCTTCCGCGGAACGCCGATCAAAATAATCGTAAGACAGAAAGGTGACGACTGATGAATCAATTCGATCTTATACGCATAAACGGTCTTATCCCGATGCTCATATCGGAGAGCGGACACAGCATTCCGATTGTGCTTGCCGTGCTTTTATGCATTGTCGGAGGCGCGATCGCATATTTTCTCGGAAGCCTTAACTTCGCAGTCATCATCTCAAAGCTGAAATTCCACGAGGATATCCGAAAATACGGAAGCGGAAATGCCGGAATGACCAATATGCTCAGAACCTACGGCAAATCCGCGGCAGCCTTCACACTCCTGGGAGACGCGGCAAAGGCGGCTATCTCGGTCTTGATCGGAACCATGCTCTGCGGTGAAGCGGGCGCGTACATTGCGGGGCTCTGCTGTACGCTCGGTCATTCCTTCCCGATCTATTACGGCTTCAAGGGCGGAAAGGGCGTGGTCGTCACCGCGACCGTAATTCTCTGCCTCGACTGGCTGGCGTTCGTCGTGCTGTTTGCGATATTCGTCCTGATAGTTGCCTCGACGAAATTCCTCTCGCTCGGCTCGATAATGGGAATGCTGCTCTACCCGATGATGCTCAACCGACTTTATCCCTACACACACGGCGGAATGTCCGAAGGGGCTGCTCCGGCGATCATCTCGGTACTCAACACCGTGCTTGTGATCTGGCTGCACCGCGAGAATATCAAGCGTCTCTGGAACGGCACCGAAAACAAGTTCAGCCTCAAGAAAAAGGACAAATTCATTAAAGGCGAAAAAGATTCCGAAAAGGTCGAAAAATGACTCCGCCAAGTCATCCGGTCAGCATCATAATCGATCGACCGCTCGGCAGTCATCATCCAAAGCACAATGATCTGATATATCCGATAAATTACGGCTTTATCCCCGGGATCATCGCGCCCGACGGCGAGGAGCAGGATGTCTATGTTCTCGGAGTCGATCGACCGATCGAAAGCTTTATCGGTCGGATAATCGCCGTAATACATCGAAGCAACGATGTCGAAGAAAAATGGGTCACTGCACCCGAGGGCATGAGCTTTTCGGTCGAGCAGATCGAAAAAGCGGTCGAATTTCAGGAGAGCTTCTTCGATTCGACCGTAACTCTCGTAAATTAAAATATTCAAAAACGGAGACACCGATAATATTCGATGTCTCCGTTTTTACAGCTTCATATCCACCATTCGGGTGTCAAAGCTCCGAGAGTGATTATTCTTTCTGCTTCATAATCGAGCATTATCTCGATCGAGCGGTATTTTTTGTCCTCGGACATCAGCTGAGCCATAAGCTCGCGGCAGGCTCCGCAGGGCGCGCCGGTCTTGCCGTTCGGCATTATCGCAAGGACGCGGCGAAGCTCATTTTCGCCGTTCGTGATCATATTGAATATCGCATTTCTCTCGGCACATACACCGAGAGTCGAGCAGGTATCTATGCAGACTCCGACATAAATATTACCCGAGGTCGATTCGACCGCTGCGGCAACGCCTCCGGCACAGACCTGCTTAGATATATCGCGTGGCTTCTGTACCGCCTTTGCCGCGTTATACATTTTTATCCAGATATTATCCATTTTATCCACCATCAAGCCGCTGCGGCAAGGGTCAAAGACCGCTTGCCGCAGCAATTATTTCGATTTTAGGTATGCCCTATATAGCTCAGAGCATCAGAAGAGATGCTTTCCGGCTCCGACGAAGTGTGTTTCGCCGTCGATCTCTACCATCGCATCGACCGGAGTTTCGATCTCGTATCTGACTCTGCCGTCGGTGTATACCCAGTAAACGCTTACCTTTCCGTAGGGAGTTTCGGACTCCGCACGAAGCTCACCGAGGCGCGCATCGGTCTTGGGCGCGATCTTTATCGTTTCAAAGCCGGGGGAAAGCGGAGTAATTCCGGCAGCCTCCTCGAATACCCAGCCTGCGACCGAGCCGTAAGCATAGTGGTTGAAGGAGTTCATATCGCGGCTCCAGAAGCTTCCGTCGGGCTTTCTGCCGTCCCAATGCTCCCATATCGTCGTTGCGCCCGCATCTACCGAGTAGAGCCACGATGGGAACTTATCCTGAAGCAGGAGCGTATAGGCAAGCTCGGTGTAGCCGTTCTGCGAGAGCGCATAGAGAAGATACGGAGTTCCGACAAAGCCGGTCGCAAGGCAGTCACCGTTTGCATGGATAAGCTCGACAAGCTTATTCACGGTCGCTTCCTTGTCCTCTGCGAGGTCGAAATAGAGTGCCAGAACGCATTCGGTCTGGGTCTTGTACTCGGAAAATCTCTCGCGGAAGGCACTGAGGATATTATCGTGCAGATCCTCAAGCTCCGAGACATCCTCGCCGAGCTCGTGTCCCGCCTCGATCGTGAGACCGGTCGAATAATAGTAGAACGCGGAGGCGATAAGATCCTGATCCGACGAACCGACATACGAGCCCTCGGGAGCGTCGAGACCGAGCCAGTCCCCGTAATGACCTCTGAGCTTCGAATATCCCGTCCAGAGGTTGGGAGTGTCGGTCACAGAGGTTATGTAGCCTACCCACTTCTTCATCATGTCATAATGCGAAGCGAGAAGCTCCTTGTCGCCGTAGTGGCGATAGAGCTGCCACGGGCAGACGGTCGCCGCATCCCCCCACGCAGTGCTTGCCTTTATATCCAATTTTCCCGGAGCCTCGAGGACATCCGGAATTACATTGGGGATGGCACCGTTTTCACGCTGCTCGAGCTTTACATCGTTGAGCCACTTTGTGAAGAACTTCTTTGCGTCGAACTGCCAGCAGGCAGTGTTTATGAACACCTGTGCGTCACCCGTCCAGCCCAGACGCTCATCGCGCTGAGGGCAGTCGGTCGGTACATCGACAAAGTTGCCCTTCTGTCCCCAAATGATATTCGAGAAGAGGCGGTTGAGCTTGGTAACGCCCGAGCTGAGATAGCCGACGCGCTTCATATTCGAGCAAAGGACGACAGCTCTGAAATTGTCGGGGTCGATGAGATCGTAGCCGTCGATCTTTATGTATCTGAAGCCGTAGAAGGACAGCTCGGGATGCCAAACCTGAATACCCTCGCGGCAGGTATATACCATCTCGCTGGCAGCGGCACGATAGTTCTCATTATAGAAGTTTCCGTCCTTATCGAGCATTTCGGCACAGGTAAGGCGAATGCACTGACCCTCAACCGCGTCGATCCTGAAACGGATGTAGCCGGTTATCTCCTGACCGAAATCAAGGATCCTTTCACCCTTGGGAGTGGTGAAAAATCTTACCGGCGCAAGGCTCTCCATAGTTACGATCTCCTCGCCCTCGGTCGGGATAAGGATATCCTTCGGAAGGTCGCGAACCTCGACCGGTCCGCCGTAGCCCTGCTCGAGCGAAGCATCGTAATGCTCGCCGTTGTAGATATCGGCAAAGGTTATGCGGCTCTCGCGAACAAGCCAGTTCATATCGGTTACTATTGTATCGCTGCTGCGGTCTGTGTAGGATATCTTCAGCTCGGCGATTATCGCGGGACGCTTGTCCTCGGGCGCGATACCGCGCGCGATAGCTCCCGAATACCATCCGCTTCCCGCCGAGATCGCAAGCTCGTTTTCAGCCTCGATAAGCTCGGTTATATCGTATTCCTGAACCTGAACACGATTGCGGTATACCGTCCAGCCGGGCGCAAGGTGGAAGTTTCCGACTCTTTCGCCGTTGAGATATGCTGCATAAACTCCGAGCGCGGTGATCTTGAGCTTCGCATGAGATACTTCCTTAGCGGTCTTAAAGGTGCGTACAAATTCCGGACAGCCGTTTATATTGACACCGGATATCCATTTTGATTTCTCGAGCATATTTTTTCTCCTTAAAGCATTGTTGGGACTTTATCCGAGCTTATGCTCAGACAAGACCTGCTTAAAAATATAAGGGCTCACTTGAAAATAGCTGCCCGAGGACTGTCGCCGACGGTGAGTAAATTTTCAAGCAAGCCCTTGGCTTTTATGCGAGGTTAGCCATTACCTTTTCCATCCAATCGCTGACCTGCTTCTTTTCGTCATCCTTAACACCCTTGAGGAAGGGGAGACCGCCCTTAATGTAAAGAACGTCCTCGTAAACATTCGCACCCGCGCCCTTTACGGCATCGGTAAGAACCTTCGCTCCCTCGGCGGGACCGTCGATGATGAAGGCGACATTAGCCGCTCTTGCCTTGGTGAGCTCCTTGCAGAAGAGAACGAGCGCATTGTCGGGATCCTTCGAAACCGAGCAGAGCATGACAACGAGTCTCTCCTTGTCACAGGAATAAGCCGGGGGAACCTTGTCCATGCAGTTCACCTTCTCGGTAGCATAGTTGTCGGTTATCATCTGGGCGATCGTCTTGACCTTGCCCTTGTTAGTCGAATAAAGCACACGCATTTTCATGATTTTTTGATCTCCTATCATTTGTTATATTTTTGGTGCTGATAACATTATATCACAAATCGAGCGAAATTTGAAGTCATTTTCGAGAATTTCCTAAATTTCGGTGAGCTGTACAAATATTGCAGCTTAAATTTGTGCATATTGCCATCGATTTTTGTCAGTATTTCAGCTTGAAATACTCTACACTCATCGGAGCTGAGGCCTTTATCGTCTCACAGTCCTCGTTTTCCGCTCCGAGCAGTCTTTCATACGGTCGGTCGAATTCGAGCTCAAGGCTTCGCGAGG
>CAYRKS010000150.1:0-5065 GCA_964424855.1 uncultured Lachnospiraceae bacterium | reverse complement strand
GTTATAAAATCGGCGGACATAGATTTTTCGGACGGCTTTACGGTACTGACCGGTGAGACCGGAGCCGGAAAATCGATAATAATCGACAGCATCGGGCTCATACTCGGTGCAAAGCAGTCGAGAGAGCTTATACGCAGCGGTGAGGAAAACGCCGAGGTCTCGGCTATATTCGAGCTTGACGAGCCGAGCGCGGCGCGTATTTCCGAGCTCTGTCTGTAGCCCGACGAGGACGTCATACTTATGATCACGCGAACGATAAATTCGAGCGGAAGATCGTCTATCCGCGTAAACGGTCGAACGATACCTCTCTCACTGCTTCGAAGCGCGTCTGCCTGCCTCATCGGAATACACGGTCAGCATGACAATATCGCTCTGCTCGACCCCGAGCGGCACATATACATTCTGGACGAATATGCCGGATTAAAAAACGAGCTTTCGGCGTATGAAAAGAGCTACGACCGCTTTTGTGAGCTTACCCGCCGCATTGCCGAGCTCTCGAAAAACGAGCGCGAAAAGGCTCAACGCATAGAATTTTTGAAATTCCAGATCGACGAGATAACCGCGGCAAAGCTTCGTCCCGATGAGGAGGAGCTTCTGACAAAGAAGCGCGCAAAGCTTCAGAACAGTGAAAAGATATCAAAGCTCTCCCTGCTCTGCTACAACGCGCTCTATCAAAACGACAAGGGAACGGCGGCTCTCGACAAGATACGCCGCTCGATGAAGGCTCTCGATGCGCTTTCCACGGTCATCCCCGAGGCAGAGGAGCTTTCGGCACGTCTCGAGGCAGTGACCTATGAAATAGAGGATGTCGCTTTGACCGCAGAAGCCTTTGCCGACCGCTCAAACGATGATCCGACCAAGCTGCTCGACAAGCTCGAATCGCGGCTCGATGAGATATCAAGGCTTGAGCGCAAGTTCGGCGACACGATTCCCGACGTGCTTGCCTACCTCGAAAAGGCGCAGTCCGAGCTTGAAACCATAGAGACAGCCGAGGAGCGGCTTGCCGACTGCATTGCCGAGCGCGAAGCACTTCTTCCGTTGCTTTCGGCACAGGCGGCAGAGCTTTCGGAGCGGCGTTCGGACGCGGCACATTCGCTCGAAAAGCGGATCATCGAGGAGCTTGCATATCTCGACATGAAGGGGATATCCTTCTCCGCGGGGGTGGAATGCCGCGCGGAAACTGCCGAAGGCAGCGAATTTTCGCGTCGCGGAGTAGATGATGTTGAATTTCTCATCTCGACAAACAAGGGTGAGCCGCTAAAGCCGCTTGCAAAGATCGCCTCGGGCGGTGAGCTTTCACGAATAATGCTCGCGATAAAGAGCGTTCTCGCCGACCGCGACCGTCTCGGAACGCTGATATTCGACGAGGTTGACACCGGAGTTTCGGGCAAGACCTCACAGAAGATCGGAATAAAGCTGCGCGATCTCGCAAAAAACGGCGGAACACAGGTCTTCTGCGTAACGCACTCGGCACAGATCGCCGCGCTTGCGGATAACCATTACCTCATTGCCAAGCACGAGGTCGAGGGACGCATCTCGACCGAAGTTTCTCCGCTCGACACGAACGGAAGGGTGAACGAGCTGGCACGGATAATGGGCGGAATAAATATCACCGAGCGTATGCTCGAGACCGCGCGCGAAATGCTCGAGGAGGCACCGAGGATCACCGCCGAAGCAAAAGCGAATGAGTAAGGCATATCCCTTTCTCAGATAAACAGCCGCATGGCGGCTGAACTCAAAATTTCCACCGGAAGGTTGAAAGGCTACGTTCTCCGCATTTTGCGGCTCCATCGCGGTCACCGATCGCGATTTGGCTATGTCAACCGATACTAAAAAGCGAGAAAGGAACAGTCATAAATATGAACTATAAAAATCTTGCCTCTGTGCTGAACTCGGAGGGGATCGAGGCTGTTGAGAGCTGTCCGCTCGCTCAGCACACGACCTTCAAGATCGGCGGCGCGGCAAAGCTTGCGGTCTTTCCGAAAAGCGCAGATGAGGCGATATCTCTGTTTGACAGGCTTCGGACACTCGAAACGAAGGTTCTCCTGCTCGGAAACGGAAGCAACGTCCTGATCTCCGACAAGGGCTTTGACGGCGTTGCGGTCATAACCGACCGTATGAAGGCGTTTTCCCGAAACGGAGACACGCTCGAAGCCGAAGCGGGACTTTCACTCACACGTCTTGCAAGCCTCGCGGCGGACGCTTCGCTCTCGGGACTTGAATTTGCCTACGGAATTCCCGGAACTGTCGGCGGCGGCATTTTCATGAACGCCGGAGCATACGGCGGTGAGCTTGGCAGTCTTGTCAGCTCGAGCCGTTGGTATGACCTCGAGACCGGAGAGGTCGGTGAATATTCGAACAGCGAGCAGAGCTTTTCCTACCGTCACAGCGTATTTATGGACGAAAAAAAGCTCGTGCTTTCATCGGTATTCAAACTTTCTCGGGGAAACGAAGCCGACATACGCGCTAAAATGAATGATTTTATGTCACAAAGGCGTGAAAAGCAGCCGCTCGAGCTTCCGAGCGCGGGAAGCGTTTTCAAGCGCGGCAACGGCTTTATCACCGCAAAGCTGATCGAAGAGGTCGGACTCAAGGGCAGACGGATCGGCGGCGCGGAGGTGTCGAAAAAGCACGCGGGCTTCATCGTAAATCTCGGAGGCGCGACGAGCGATGATGTTCTGCGCCTGATAGATGAAATAAAGCGCGAAATATTCGAAAAAACCGGCTTCACGATCGAATGTGAGATCAGATATATCGGAAGCTGAAAGGAGCTATTATGAATCCATCATCTCCGAACGACGGAGTTATGTATAAGGCTGCCGCCTTTTCGATCTTCGTCGTTTTGGTAACACTTATCGTTCTTGCGACGATCGCCTCGCACGACTCGGACTATCCCGAGCCTATGCCGAGCGTATCGTCCGACACTGCGGAATCCGAGGAGCCGATCGTGACCGATCCGCCCGTGACCACCGAAAAGCCAAAGGCTACCGATCCCGTGACGACCGAGAGCAAGGCTCCGGAGACCTCGAGAAAAGAGACCGATTCTCCCGAAACCACCGCTAAAAAGCCCGAGACCACCGAGGCTTCGGACACCACTGCGGCATCCGCTCCGGTCGATGTCCCGGTCGGAAACACTCCCGAGGAGATCGCCGAATTTTTGGCTCTCTATCCGAATGCAGTTCTCGGTGTGACCGAGGATGCGGGACAGGAGTATATCGACAAGCTGATATTCCTCGGTGACTCGACGACCTACGGACTCCGCGCAAACAAGGTCCTCAAGGACGGCAAGGAGACAAAGCAGGTCTGGACTCCGACAAACGGATATATAACCCTCTCGTCGGTAAACACCGTCCTCATCTGGTATCCCGATACCGATGAGGAGCTCACGATAAAGGACGCGGCGGCTAAGAAAAAGCCCGAATACCTCGTGATAACCCTCGGAGTGAACGGTGTATCCTTCATGGGCGAGGAATATTTCAAAAAGGAATACGGAAAGCTCATCGAAAGCATTCAGGAGGCAAGCCCCGACACGAAGATAATCCTCCAGTCGATCTTCCCGGTTGCCTCGAACTATGAATCGCTCAAATCGATCAACAATGAAAAGATCGACACTGCAAACCGCTGGATATGCCAGCTCGCCGATGAATACAAGATCAAATATCTCGACACCAATTCGGTGCTTCGCGGAAGCGACGGCTGGCTCGTCAGCTCATACCAAAACGGTGACGGTCTCCATCTGACCGCCGAGGGACTGAACCTCGAGCTCAACAATCTGCGAACCCACGCCTGGATCGACTGAAAATGAAAGGAACAAATCTAAAATGAAAACCAAGGCAATTTCTCTGCTTCTCGCAATTTCCTGTGTACTCGCTCTGCTCTGCTCCTGCGGCGGAGAAGCGGGCTACAAGACCGATATCGCTCTTTCCGAGCTTCAGACTGCCGCAGAGGCAGTCCTCACCAACACAGAAACCCTCGCGACTCTCGATGCCGATTACATCGAGTACATGATGGAGCTTGATTCCTCGAGCTTTACCGAGGGACTCGTTCGCCAGCAGGCTTCGGGCGTAAGCGCGGACGAATACGGAATATTCAAGGCAGACTCCGAGGAGGCTGCAGCAGCTCTCGGAACTCTGCTCGAGGGATATCTCACAAAGCGCGATGACGCCTGGAACCCGAGCTATGATGTCGATCAGTATCCGAAGATCAAAAATGCGACCGTAAAGGTGTTCGGACAATACGCCGTCTTCTGCATTCTCTCGGATGCCGACCGCGACGCGGTTTATTCCGCAGTCGAAAATAAGCTGCTCGGAAAATAAGCCATGAATTACAAGCTTGCAATATTCGATCTCGACGGCACCATACTCGATACGCTCGATGATCTCGCCGATTCGACCAATTTCGCGCTCACAGCAAATTCTCTCGCGCCTCGAAGCCGCGATGAGATAAGACGCTTCGTCGGAAACGGAATACGTCTCCTCATCGAACGTGCCGTTCCCGAAGGCACAGACAGTGAAACTCTCGAAAAGGTCTTTTCGACTTTCAAGTCGCACTACAAAACACATTGCTCGATAAAAACCGCCCCCTACGGCGGAATAAATGAGCTTCTGACAAAGCTTCGCAGCTCGGGCTGTAAGGTCGCAGTAGTCTCGAACAAGGCGGATTTCGCGGTGCAGGAGCTCTGCCGCCAATATTTCCCCGATATGCTCGACTTTGCGGTCGGAGAGCGTGAGAACGTCCGCAGAAAGCCCGCACCGGATTCGGTATTCGAATCGATGAAGGCACTTTCGATATCGTCTGAGGACTCGATCTACATCGGCGACTCGGATGTTGACATTGAGACCGCCAAAAACGCCGCTATCCCCTGCATCAGCGTCACGTGGGGCTTCAGGGACGAGGATTTTTTGAAGGCTCACGGCGCGTCTCTGCTCGTTTCGGAGCCGAGCGATATCGAAAAGCTCATACTCGACTGAATCACTTCCATCGCGTTCGATCGGATTTTTACACGCGGTCAAGCTTTTAACCGCTACGAAAAATAACCTTCCAAAATTTTAATTACCGAGTTCGG
>CAYRKS010000149.1:0-5106 GCA_964424855.1 uncultured Lachnospiraceae bacterium | reverse complement strand
CTGCTGCCTTCATAGCTGCATTGATGGAATCCTTGGTAACATCCTTGCCCTTAACAACAGCAACGAGGATGGTGGTAGAACCGGTGGTTACAGGAACACGCTGTGCGGAACCGATAAGCTTACCGTTGAGCTCAGGGATAACGAGACCGATAGCCTTAGCTGCGCCGGTGGAGTTCGGAACGATGTTAGCTGCGCCTGCGCGAGCACGACGAAGGTCACCCTTGCGCTGAGGACCGTCGAGGATCATCTGGTCGCCGGTGTATGCGTGAACGGTGGTCATGATGCCCGAAACGATCGGATAGGTGTCGTTGAGGGTCTTTGCCATCGGAGCGAGGCAGTTGGTGGTGCAGGATGCAGCCGAGATGATCTGATCATCAGCGGTGAGGGTGTTCTCGTTTACAGAGTAAACGATGGTCTTGAGATCATTGCCTGCGGGAGCAGAGATAACAACCTTCTTTGCGCCTGCGGTGATGTGTGCCATCGACTTTTCCTTAGAGGTGTAGAAGCCGGTGCACTCGAGAACGACGTCAACGTCGAGCTTGCCCCAGGGGCAGTCTGCTGCGTTCTTTTCAGCGTAGATCTTGATTTCCTTACCGTCAACGATGATCGAATCCTCGGTAGCGGAAACGGTGTGCTTCTCCTCGCCGATCTTGCCGAGGAACGAGCCCTGTGCAGTGTCGTACTTGAGAAGGTGAGCGAGCATTGCGGGGCTGGTAAGGTCGTTGATTGCAACTACCTCATAGCCCTCAGCGTCAAACATCTGACGGAAAGCCAGACGACCGATACGGCCGAAACCGTTTATGGCAACTTTTACCATGATAGTATCCTCCAAAAAATATAAAAAATTTAACTGTATTTTGCGGGACGGACTTCTTGCCCATCCATAATAATATTTTACCTCATTTTCGCTTTTTTTACAAGAGGTTTTTTGAAAAATTATAAAAATTGTTACATTGCATTCAATCCTGCGAATTATGCCGACAGAATTTATCAATATTTATCCCCAAAAACCGACTTTTACGCCGCTTTTCTTGAAAATCCGCTTCGAAAACGGATTTTTTCGCTCACAGAACGCTTCCGAGCTCCGCATCAAGCTCCGAAAGTCCCGCTGCCGCTTCGTCCGACAGAGCCGCCGTTATGAACCAGCCCGCCATATCTTCGGTGCATAGCTCCGGAGAATTCGTCTGCTCAACGTGTATGCAGAGCGAGTCCTCGCCGCAGAATATCTCCCTCACGCCAAACCTCAGACTCCCGCTCGATGCCTCTACATAGACCAAAAGCAACGTGTTGTCGTCAAAAAATCCCTCGTCATACCTTTCGCTCACTTCATCAAAGGACAAAATCTCGTCATAGCCGCCGACCCCATCGACTCCAAAGCTCTCCTTGAAGCTCTCAAGCTCCTCGAGCGTGTCGAATTTGTATATCGGAAGGTGATGTACACTGCTTATCGCCAGCTTTTCGTTGTTCAGCGCACCGAAATATATCGCACTGTCCTCGATCCAATTCGCATAGGATACCGTGATGTCAAATATCTCGGCATCTCCGCTTTCCGAAGTATCAATTAACACTTCGGACAGATATTCCGAGCCGCTTTCGATCGGATCGATATCGGACGGTAAAGTCGATCTCTCGCCGCACCCGACACAGCCGAGCAGTAATCCTATCAGCACCGCCGCATATTTTTTCATAAGGCTCCTCCTTTTATTTTTTATATCTACCATATCTACACATAATAGACGCAAAAAAAATCAAAATGTTCCCCGAGCTATTGACAAATTTCAAAAGCTATAGTATAATATTCGCAAACGATATTTTTCAGCCGAAAGCTGAGGAAAGAATGGTGATCACAATGCAAAAATATGATGTCGCCGCCTATATCTGGCCGGCATATACCGGCGATGAGCCGCGCTCGAGAATGTTCTGGCCCGAGGGCATCGGCGAATGGCAATCGGTCAAAAACTCGATCCGCAAGACCCCCGATTACTTCTGGAACCGCAAGCCGCTCTGGGGCTATGTAAACGAAGCCGACCCGTATGTGATGGAGAGCCAAATCTCCTGCGCACATGACCATAACGTCAACGTCTTTATCTACGACTGGTATTGGTACGACCGCCGCCCCTTCCTCGAGCAGTGCCTCGATAACGGCTATCTCAAGGCGAAAAACAATGACCTCGTAAAATTCTATATCATGTGGGCAAACCATGACGCAAACAATGTCTGGAACATAACCCAGTCTGACGATAACCAAAGCACCGTTGTTTGGGAAGGTTCTCAGCCTCGCCCCGAATTCGAAAAGGTCGTCCACCGCGTCATCGATAAATATTTCGGTCATCCCTCTTACTATAAAATAGACGGTAAGCCGGTATTCATGCTCTATGACCTCGTGAACCTCGCAAAGGGTCTCGGCAGTCCCGACGAAGCCGCGTTCGCACTCGATTGGTTCAGAAATGAGGTCGTCAAGGCGGGCTTCCCCGATCTCCACCTTCAGGCGGCGGCTTGGGGCATGAACGGCACCAACCTCTCGGGCGTGGATTCAAACGGCGGTATATCAAAGGCACAGTTCGAAAAAATGGGCTTCGACAGCACGACTCATTACCAGTTCGCACACTTCACAAACATGAACCGCGATTACCTCGAAATCCTCGAGGATGTTAAGCGTCAGTATGAGCTTATCGACAGCAATTACTCCAAAAATATCTATTTTCCTCACGTTTCGATAGGTTGGGACAATAACCCCCGCTTCAAACGCTTCGGCGGCAGCGTTACCAAAAACAATACCCCCGAAAACTTCGAAAAGGGGCTCCGACTCGCAAAGGATTACCTCGACCGTCACCCCGAGCAGCATAAGCTTGTGACTATAAACAGCTGGAACGAGTGGACCGAGACCAGCTATCTCGAGCCGGATGACCTCTACGGCTACGGCTATCTCGAGGCGGTAAAAAGAGTCTTCGGCGAGTGAATCGAACCTCTTAAAAGCAGTATATAAAATCGGCGCATCCGAGAACCGCCCGAACGAAAATGCTCGGGCGGTCATTGTTTGGTCGATAGATTTCTTCACACTTTCCCGATCTCAATAAAGCAATACGGAAAAGTTGAAGGCAGAAAGGGAGAAAATCGTATGAAGTATGAATTCAGAAAAGCCGATGAAAAAACGGTTCGAAGCTTAATCAAGCTGTCAAGAAAATGGCAGGAGGAGAATTGCTCTTACGGTATCCTCGTGAACACCGAGGAGGACATAAAAGAACCCATATGTGTCGCGGTGGATAACGATGAGATCGTTGGTTATATTTTCGGACATTACTACACTGCGAAAAGCAAGACCTCCTATGCAGAAATCGGAAGCAACTGCTTTGCTGTCGATGAAGTGTATGTTCTCCCCGAATACAGAAATCAAGGTATAGGACAAGAGCTTTTTAAGCGCATGGAAGCGGCAGTAAAGGACTCCTGCAATTATATCACTCTAACTACATCAACTAATGATTATAAAAAGATATTGCACTTCTATGTGGAAGAATTGGATATGAGCTTTCACAGTGCATTCTTAATAAAATCCACGAAAGAATAATATCCAAGATAATCACTCAAATAAGCTCCGAATTGTCGCGTTGTCGAAAAACTATTCCTATGCGAATAGCGTACCTTCGTCAGCAAGCCTGTCGGTTAAACATAAGCTGCTTCTCCGTATGCTCGCGGCACTGCGGAGGAGCAGCTGCTTTATAAATATATAACTATCGGACACGCCGCTCTTTATTTATCACCGCCGCCCCCGACGATCTGCGAAAGGCGATAGCTTATCACTTTACGTTGACTTCCTTGTAGATCTCATTTTTCGGAACTCCGCGATCCTTCGCGCAGGATTTTATGGCATCCATTCTGCCCATTCCCTGCGATATGTAATGCTCAACGTGCTCGGCTATCGTCATGTCAGCCCAGAAGGCATCCGAAGCCGTCTCTGCCGCGTCCGCGCCCTCGACTATGAGTACATACTCGCCCCTCGGCTCGCGCTCATTGTAAAGCCCCACAGCCGCCGACAGCCGCGTTCGGATTATCTCCTCGTTCAGCTTCGTAAGCTCGCGGCAAAGCGATATTTTCCGATCTCCGAATACCTCGAAAAGATCGGCAAGCGTCGCCTTCAGCTTGTGCGGTGCTTCGTAAAATATAAGCGTCCGATCGTCAGCCTTCAAGAGCCTCAGCCGCCGCATACGCTCACCCTTGTTAGTCGTCAAAAAGCCTTCAAAGGCAAATCTCGCCGTGAAAAGCCCAGAGAGCGTAAGTGCCGTCATAGCGGCACAAGGTCCGGGAACCGCCGTGACCGGTATCCCGCGCTCGGCACAAAGCCTAACTATATCCTCACCTGGATCGCTTATCCCCGGCATACCCGCGTCGGTAACGAGCGCACAGGACTCTCCAGCCTCGAGACGCGCCGCAATGATCTCTCCGCGTTCGCGCTTGTTGTGCTCGAAATAGCTCACCATCGGCTTTTTTATCCCGAATATCGCCAAAAGCTTCGCAGAATTTCGCGTGTCCTCGGCGGCAACGAAATCAACTCCGCCAAGCACCTTTTTCGCTCGCTCCGAAAGGTCGGAAAGGTTTCCTATCGGGGTGGTCACAAGGTAAAGCGTGCCGCCCTTTATTCGATTTTTCTCCTCGCACTCGTCGGCGTAGAGAAGATCAGGGTCTTTTGTAATGCTCATTGAAATCTCCGGTCTCATAAATTTCCGAAAGCTCGGATGTGTAATCGTTTTTGTCGGTATCTCCGCTCTTGTACATTATAAGCGGCGGAGTTATAAATACCCCCGCCGACGCAAGCTTCTTCGCTTCGCAAAGCACCAGACAGGGCGAAAGCTCAACTCTCGAGTGGATAAAGGTCATTCGCTTAGGCTCGAGCCGTGCCGCCGACAGCGCACTCATCAGCTCGCAGAGCCGATCCGGTCGCCATACAACGTAAAAAAGCCCCCCGTGCCTTAAAAGCCGCGCCGCCGCCTCGCAAAAATCGCCTATTCCGCCCTTTACCTCGTGCCGCGCAATGTATTTTCTCTCACTCTCGTTGCGCTCTCCCGTGGTCTTCATGTACGGCGGATTCGCGGTCACAAGGTCGTATCTGCA
>CAYRKS010000148.1:0-5195 GCA_964424855.1 uncultured Lachnospiraceae bacterium | reverse complement strand
GCAGACACCTTCAGCAGGTAGACCTATGCGCATCCGAGCCGCATCCGAGCCTCCGGCGCAGTTGGGGATTAAAATCAAAACACCACGCAAAAAGAAGCGTGCTGTTCGCGATACCAAGCAATCCAGCAAACGTAAGCCGAAAAGGAGAAAACAGCAACCACACGCAGAAGATCTCATCCCAGTTAAGGACATCCGCAATGGGATCATTGAGACCACAGATGGACGATATATCCGCGTTCTTGAAGTGGAGCCCATCAACTTCCTTCTGCGCAGCGTGAGCGAACAGAAAAACATTGTTGCGAGTTTTGCCAGTTGGATGAAAATCTCTCCGGTAAAAATTCAGATCAAGGTTCTGACGAAGAAAGCTGACATTGGGAAACATCTCAGCACCATTGAGCGCGATATGGAGTCCGAGTCAAATCCTAAGTGCCGCGAGCTGCAGCTGGACTATTACCACCTCATTCAGACGATCGGATCCCGAGAGGCTATTACGCGTCGCTTCCTCGTCATCTTCGAGTACGAGGCAGTTACCAACCGGAAGCCGGAATACTCTGAGATCGTATCGGCGCTTGAGACAGCCGTCCAAACAGCACGCCAGTATTTTCTGCACTGCGATAATGCCTTTGTCACTCATGAAGACGAGAATGTGTTCCTTATGGAAATCCTCTACACGATTTTCAATCGGAATACGAGCGAGGTAAAGACGCTGGAAAAGCGAGTCCGCGAATTGCAGGACGCTCGCAGTGACACCGACATCTCCGTGCCCGTGCCAATCAAAAGCGTTTTGGCACCTGATGTAATTGACCTGACACATGGCTCCTACGTCCTGATGGATGGTGTTTACCATGCATATCTGCTGGTTCCATCTGACGGATATAACCCACGAGTAGTTGCTGGCTGGACAAGCATTCTCGTTAATGCAGGCGAAGGGATCGATGTGGATTTCTTCTTCTCTCGAGAACCCAAAGAGCGAATTCAAGCCAAGCTGGGGCAGCAGATCCGTATCAACCGCAGCCGTCTGAAGGATACCTCCGATACGAATACAGATTTCGATGACTTCGAGAGTGCTATCCGTTCCGGCTACTTCCTCAAAGAAGGCGTGGCGAATTACGAGGACTTTTACTACTGCAACACGCTGGAAACAATTACGGCGGATACTCTTGAAAATCTTGAATGGCGCATTTCGGAAGTGCGACGATTGATGATCTCTCAGGACATGGATATCCGCGTATGCTGTTTCAGGCAGGAGCAATCGCTGCTCTCAGTACTCCCGCTTTGCAAGCTGGATAAAAAGCTTTTTGAGGGGAGCAAGCGAAACATGCTGACCTCTTCTGCAGCAAGCTGCTATCCCTTCACCTCGTTTGAGATGAGTGATGAGAACGGTATTCTTCTTGGCGTGAACCAGCACAACAACAGCTTGGTCATTGTAGACATTTTCAATAGCCGAGTTTACAAGAATGCGAACATGGTCCTTCTCGGGACCAGTGGTGCCGGCAAGACATTTACCCTCCAGCTGATCGCCTTGCGTATGCGGAGGAAAGGTACCCAGGTTTTCATCATCGCGCCGTTGAAAGGCCATGAGTTCCTGCGAGCCTGCAACAATATCGGCGGCGAGTTCATTTCCATTAGTCCTGCCTCAAAACAGTGCATCAATGTCTGTGAGATCCGAAAGCAAGATCAGAGTGCAAATCAGCTTATTGACGGTGTCGTTAATGAGAACTCCATCCTTGCCAAGAAGATCCAGCAGCTACACATTTTCTTCTCCCTGTTGATTCCTGACATCAACCACGAAGAACGGCAATTGCTTGATGAGGCGCTGATCCGGACGTATGCCAAGAAAGGGATTACTCACAACAATGAGTCTTTGATCGATCCTGACAACCCCGATCAGTACAGAGAGATGCCCCTGCTCGGTGACATCTACGAAGTCCTCATGGAATCCCCTGAGACCAAGCGAATGGGCAACATCCTAAACCGTCTGGTCAATGGATCTGCGAAGACCTTCAACCAGCACACGAATGTCCAACTCGATAATCTCTATACCGTGCTGGACATTTCCGAGTTGACTGGTGAACTTCTTCCCGTTGGAATGTTCGTAGCCTTAGACTATGTTTGGGATAAGGCAAAGGAAGACCGGACCAAAGAAAAGGCGATCTTTATCGATGAGGCCTGGGAGCTTATCGGCGATGATGACGTCAATAATCCCAATAATGCGAAGGCACTTGCCGGTGAATGGGTCCAGGAAATTTTCAAGATCATCCGTGGCTTCGGTGGTGCTGCTGTTGCAGCAACGCAGGACATTTCGGATCTGGATCGAAGTCGTTTTGGTAAGGGTATCCTGAATGTGGCCAAGACCAAGATCATCTTAAACCTGGAGGACGATGAGGCACGCCGCGTGCAGAATATCCTCCACCTGTCAGATGCTGAGATCATGTCGATTACCCGTTTTGAACGCGGGCAGGGACTGATCTCCACAAACTCCAATCACATTACAGTCTCCTTCAAGGCTTCGCCTTTGGAGAAAAGATTGATCACTACTGATCGACTGGAACTGAACCAGCTTCTGAAGGAGAAGATGGCGGAAAATACACATAATGTTGGCTTGTGAGCACCTTTTATAATTGGCTTTTACATTAGCTCGACATTATGTGTAACTGCCTTCTTTTTGTGCGTTATATGTTTTCCTAAGTCAACATTAAGGAGGGCAAAATGAAGTTCGCAATAGCCTCCCGGGGACAGGAAATAGCTTTCATTATCAGGCTTTTGACCATTTTCGGAGTTGTAGAACTGCGACAAATGCGAGCGCTCTTCGACCATCTGAGTAAAAGCGCATATGGTCAAATCCTCACACTACTTCGTCGCGAAGGACTGGCTTATTTCTCTCCAGACGGTCTGTTTCTTACCACAAATAGGCACTCTCTGGATCGTGGGAAGATGCACGAGTCAATCACGGCTTTTTGGGTGTTCATCAAAATGCGGGACAATGTCCAGGAATTCTGCGCAAGCGAACCTCCTGCGATTATGTCCTTTTCATCTGCATCGAAAGACTATGACGTGATCCCCGGAAGTCCGGAAAATATTCCTGCAATCAACGCTGCACGCTCCGCTATCCCCAAAGAATCTGTTCGCCTAATTGCAGTTGAGGATCTTCAGGTTTTGGATGAGATTGTCCCCAGGGAGGACAACGATTATGGGGTTTTAGTTGGCCCAGACGGCGTTCAAGAAATCTACAAAATATGAGGTATCACATGGAAAACCCCAAATACATTCTTGCTATGAGACAGGCTGCCGCTGACTACGATGGTGTCAGCCATGAACTGGTCCAAATCGCAGATCAGTTGGAACGGATTGACCAGTTCAATCCGCAGCAAAAGCTGTTCAGCTTGGTTAGAACCGCAGAGGTCGCTACCGTGACGCTGCGTAATCTTGCGGCGCGGACAGTCAAAGATGATGCCGCGCCCTTTTACGGCGAGGTGGCTGATCTGCTCGGGATCCGCATTGAGGAGAGTCACGATTGGCTCAGGATTACGGTTCCGGCAATTCTCCCCAAGAGAAACCAGCGGGACAATCAAGCATTCCTTACAAGGCCCTTACGGTATGCGATTCTTGATTTTCTGAAGGAGAATCCCATGGAGCGCTTTGGACACTGCGCAATCTGCATTGTCCATAACTATGACGAGGCACTTGGCATACGGCGTATTCGTGACTACGACAATATCGAGACAAAGCGTTATCTTGATGTGATAGAGTCCATGCTCCTGACCAACGACAGTGGTCTACTCTGCACCGTGCTTCAGGCAACGCAAATGGCCGATAGAGACTACACCGAGTTCTATCTTATGCGACCAGAAACCCTGTCCGCATGGGCCAAAAACCGCATCAAATCAACTACCTAAACCTGCTTTGAACGAGAGGCAGAAATAGGTAGTGATTTGGCAGGCAGGAGCTGTCCCCATACAAGGGGCGCAGAAATAGGTAGTATTTTGAGTATGCCATTCTGTCCGGGTGTTTTTTGCTTGGTCAGTCTGGAGCAGCCTGGGGCAGCCTTTTGCTTGTCAGATTGGAGGGCATATGATTACTTGTAAAAATGATCGGTTGCTGGAGCTACTGTGGTTCGTTGGGTACTGTATTGAGTTTCCGACGCAGCTGGCGGTGCGTATTGGCGGTGGTCCTGAGTGGAATCGAAGAGTTATGTATCGGGCGATTCATGAGGGGTATGTGAAGCTGTATCGTAGGAAGTATAAGAGGCATGTAGTTAGATCTATGAGTTTGACGGAGAAGGGATTTGATTATGTGGCGCAAAGGGATCCTGAAGCGCTATCCATGATCTATTCGCGCCTCAATCGATCTGAGCGGGTATATCCTTCGTGGGTCGATAAAATTCTCCGCCTACATGCAGTTGCCATAGGAACGGTGATGGCACATGCTGCGGGAGCAGAAATCACGCTCGCACAGAAGCCTTCATTGATGTCCCCCATGAAGAGACCAACCAACTCCATCCCACCCGATCCCACCAAGGCGTACTACTATGCCTCTCATGAGCTGCGCGTGGCGATTGAAGAATACTCTCCGGAGTCCGTTTCCAAGAGTTCTCGGACGATCGGCATTATTGTTCAGGGCAACAACTGCTATTTTCTCTACTTCACTGGCAGCACACGCATGTATTGGATGAAGAACAGTGAGGAAAATTACGCAGCTGCCATCAAGAGCCTTCTGCTTGCCAGAGGCTTCCACATCAGCTTGATCCATCAGGTTGTTATTGGTTCAACCATGAGCGTGGCACAGCGCCTTTGCCACAGCGCCAAGGCATTTGGCAACAAGTACTTCGTAGTCTCTACATTCTTCGCCCAGTGCCTTTTCCTGACCAACAATCATGAAGGAGATGCACTGTTATTCTGTCGAGGATAAGGGCGACGGAATCTGCTATTGCGTGTATGCCTATAATGTTCAGCCCGGAATTGAGATTGATTATGCCACGGGCGACAGTGATTTGGTTGCCACACCGAAACAAGAGACCGCAGCTCCGAGCACATCACCGGCTCCTACACCGACACCTGAACCTGAACAAGAACAGCCAGTAGAAAATACAGCTTCCAGCAATGAACCCACAAGTGTGACGTACATTCTGAACACGAACTCGAAGAAGTTCCACTATCCCAGTTGCTCCAGCGTGGACGACATGAAGGAGTCCAACA